>CAIZMK010000029.1 GCA_903934035.1 uncultured Methylococcaceae bacterium | reverse complement strand
TGAAATTATTCGTCAATGGACGACTCTGCATCCTGAATTCGATTACTTGCCACGTAAGTTTAAAATTGCTGTGAGTGGTGCGCTTCATGATCGTGCTGCCACTCAGTTTCATGATGTTGGCTTGCATCTGGTTAAAAATGCGGAAGGTGAGGTTGGTTTTAAAGTTATAGTGGGCGGTGGATTAGGGCGTACGCCAATCATAGGTCAAATAATAAAACCGTTTTTAGAGAAAAAACATCTGCTTTCCTATTTAGAAGCAGTGTTACGTATTTACAATTTATATGGTCGTCGTGATAACAAATATAAGGCTAGAATTAAAATTTTAGTTAAAGAGTCTAGCTTAGCTAAATTTTCGGCTTTAGTTGAAAAGGAGTGGTTGCTGCTTAAAGATACTAATGAATTAATTGCAGAGCGCATTGAAGCGATGTGCGCGCAATTTAGTATGCCAGCTTATGATGATTTGGCTGAAGCAGATCAAAGTTTTGCAGAGCATCAATCGACAAATCAAGCTTTTGCTACTTGGGTTAAACATAATACCGCTGATCATAAAGTTTCAGGTTATCGTGCGGCCTTTGTTTCCTTAAAGGCTCCAGACTCACCTCCAGGTGACATGACCGATGAGCAATTGGATGCTGTTGCCGATCTTGCTGATGCTTATAGTTTTGGGGAAATTAGAGCGACTCATAGACAAAACTTAATTCTGGCTGATATAAAGCAAGCTGATTTGTTTCCTTTGTGGCAGAAATTGCTTGAGCTAAAATTAGCTACGCCAAATATTGGTACTGCGACCGATATGATTTGTTGCCCAGGCTTAGATTTTTGCTCATTAGCTAATGCGGGTTCTATTGGTATAGCTAAAGAAATCAATGAAGCTTTAGATGATATGGATTACATTCATGATATTGGTGACTTAAAAATCAATATGTCTGGCTGTATGAATGGTTGTGCGCACCAAAGTGTGGGTCATATTGGTATTTTAGGCGTTGATAAAAAAGGTACCGAATGGTATCAATTAACTTTGGGGGGATCCTCAGAAAATAATGCTGCCATCGGCGAACGTCTAGGTCCTGCTGTTGCTAAAGATCAAGTGACAAAAGCGGTTGTTACAATTCTTGATGTTTATATTAAGCAACGTCAAGAAGAAGAATCATTCCTGGATATGGTGAACCGGGTCGGTATTACCCCATTTAAAGAGCAAGTTTATGCAACTCATTAAAGATCAAAAGATTATTGACAATACTTGGCAATATATTGCTGACAATGATGAACTAAAGGCTGGTGATATCAGTGTTTCTTATGCTCGTTGGCAAAATGATAAGCAGTCTTTATCAGCGCATGATGGCAAGCTTGGCGTTAGAATAAGTTCTGAAGATAATGTAGATGCAATAGCTGATGATTTAGAGAGGTTACAGCTTATTGAATTAGATTTCCCGGACTTTGCTGATGGTCGTTTATTTTCTCAGGCTTGGCTACTGAGAGGTCGTTATGATTATCAAGGTGAAATAAGAGCCATCGGGCAATATATTCCTGATCAAGTCTTTTATTTAGCGCGAGTGGGTGTTAATGCTTTTTGCCCTAAAGCGTCTGAAGAATTATCTGGCATCATTAATAACTTAAAAGATTTTACGGTTAAATATCAAAGTTCAATCAATTAAAAGCGTTGTTTGTTATTAGTTCTACTTGCTAAATGCACGCTGCTTAATAGTTTGGCTGTCTTCTCTTTAAAGGTAATTGTTTTTTTATAAAAAGTTCAGTTTATTTATAGTTACACAAAAATCCTAACTCATCATAAGGAAGTAATCATGACTACTATCGCTGATCCTATAATTGGTTCTTGGTATAAAGACCTAGAAAGTAAATTAAAATTTAAAGTTATCGCAATTGATGAAAAAGATGATGCCATTGAAGTGCAATATCTTAATGGTGACATAGGCGAATATGACAATGAAACTTGGTTTAGTTCAAGTTTTGATTACATCGAAGCGCCTGAAGACTGGACGGTAGCTTTTGATGATATTGAAACTGATGATCTAGGCTACACGGATACCGATGACCATAAACGTAATTTTGATGATGTAGATATCGATGATTATTTGGATTAACAGAGAAGTAATGGCATGAAAATGAGTCCTCAGGAGTTTCTGGATTGGCCATCGAAAAGAATTACTCTGCTTGCGATGTCCGGTGCAGGAAAAACAACCTTAGCCAATAAATTACCTAAAGCAAATTGGTTTCACTATTCGGGAGATTATCGAATAGGTACTCGTTATCTGCGCGAGCCAATTCTGGATAACATAAAGCGCCAAGCGATGAGCGTGCCTTTTTTGAGGGAATTGTTATTATCGGACTCTATTTATATCTCCAATAAAATCACGGTCGATAATCTGGCTCCAGTTTCTACCTTTTTGGCAAAAGTCGGTGATCCTTCTAGAAATGGTTTGTCTTTGCAAGAATTTAAACGTCGACAACAATTACATCATCAGGCCGAATGTGCGGCTATGAATGATGTGCCTGAATTTATACATAAAGCGCAGGATATTTATGGCTACCCACATTTTATCAATGATGCCGGTGGTAGTGTTTGTGAGTTGGATTGCCCGGATGTAATAGAGCAACTAGCTAAAAACACTTTAATCATTTATATAAAGATACCGCCAGTCTTAGAGCAAACCATAATCGAGCGTGCCAAAACAGACCCTAAGCCCTTGTATTATCGAGAAGCGTTTTTGGATGAAAGGCTCACAGAGTTTATGCGTCTAAATAGCTATGTTTCTACCGATGAAGTGCCGCCCGATGAGTTTGTAACTTGGGTTTTTCCTGAGCTATTTAAATCTCGTCTGCCACGTTATCAAGCTATTGCAGATCAATATGGTTATACCGTTGATGCAAATGCTGCTGCAGCTGTTAAAACCGAGGCTGATTTCATTAAAATGATTAGTAATGCATTGATTGAGCAATCATGATGATAGCACCGCAAGACTTATGCCTTTAGTCGCACATATAGATTTGCCCACTTTTCAGCGTTTACGTGAAGAGGGTGAGGAAATACTTTCTCCAGAGCGCGCTGGTCAGCAAGATATACGAGAAATGCATATAGGTTTGCTTAATCTTATGCCAGATGCGGCATTAGAAGCGACAGAGCGCCAATTTTTTCGATTAGTGGGAGCGTGCAATCAAATTGTTCAATTTCATGTTCATCCTTTTACTGTACCAGGACTAATTAGAGGGGTTGAGGCGCAGGCTCATATCGACAAATATTACGAATCATTCGATAAAATCAAAGAAGATGGTTTGGATGCGCTTATTATAAGTGGCGCGAATGTTACTAAGGCTAGTTTGCCTGAAGAAGATTTCTGGCTGCCATTAATGGAAGTATTCTCTTGGGCGAATGAGAATGTTACGTCTGTACTTTGCTCTTGTCTAGCGACTCATGCCGTTATTCAATATCGTTATGGTATAGCGCGCACTCGTTTGCCAGCAAAGCGATGGGGTGTTTTTTCTCATAAGCTTATCAATAGAACGCATCCTTTAATAGCAGAAATTAATACACGTTTTGATGTTCCGCATTCACGTTTTAATGAAATATTTCAGAGTGACATGGAGCGTTGTGGTTTAAAGGTTCTAGTTGTCAGCAAAGAGGCGGGAGTGCATCTTGCAGTAAGTCCAGATGGTTTTGGTATAGTGTTCTTTCAGGGTCATCCAGAATATGATGATATTAGTTTGTTAAAAGAATATAAGCGTGAAGTGTTGCGCTTTTATCATGATGAGATTGCAAGCTATCCACCTTTCCCTGAGCATTATTTTGATGAGGAGGTGCAGCAAATTTTTCAAGATTATGAAGAGCGTGTCAAAGAAAGTAAAGTAACCGGAGCTGTTCTGGATGATTTTCCAGAAGAGAGGGTGATAGAGCATTTTGATAATACTTGGAATGACACTGCAAAGGCTGTTTTTAATAATTGGTTAGGAAAAATCTATCAGCTCACTCATCAAGATCGACGTTTGCCATTTATGGCTGGGATTGATCCTAATAATCCACTTTTAGACGTAAAGCTTTAGTTGTTGATATTACGTAACCCTTTAATTTGCAGTTCCTCATCAGTTATTTGGCTTAGCTTGATGGGCAGCCTAGTTTGGATCAGATTTAATAAGTTTATGAGCTTTGCTTATCTGCTTGCACTCAGCTGTGAATAATTAAACGAAAATTGTCAATAACTACTGGCGTTAGTCGTGAAATTTCTTCCTATAATTTAAAATGGACTAGCGTTTTTTTCTTGTTTGATTGGGTTGTTAGCTTGGCAGAATGCGAATCAGGCCGATAAGATTCTGATTAGTTTAGTCAGAATTCGCCGCAAAAAATGTTTTGATGGTATTTCTTAAGCTATCGCTGTCTATTACGGTCGTCCTGAATAGGAATCACGATCTTTAAATTTGCTAATACATCATTTTAGAAGCGCAATCAAGCTGAGCTGAGTCGGAATCAATCTGGTAAGATTGCGATTTGTTTAGCCAGAAATCGCCACAAGAAAATCTTTGACGGCAATTCTTAGGTTGTTGCTGTACATGTTAGTCATTCAGATTGGATATCACGCGATTTAGGTTTGCCAACAAATCGTTTTTGTATTGCAATCAAGCAAGGGTGATTGCGATTTGAGAGCAATGAGTTTGCAATCGTGAGGCGACGAATGCCCCTCGAGAGCTACCATTTCGAAATTGTCACCGTAAATACCCCTGTTTTTTTGCTTAATTTCGGATTATTGAGTGATTTCATACAGAACCAAAGCCAGTTATGCTTTGGTTTATGGCGCTTCTCTCCATGCAGGAAGTCTTGGAGTGGCTATTTTTCTGAGGAACTAAGCGCTTCAAAAAGCAGTCCTTAACAAAGTACATATACAATTATTTTATTACCGAGTTGTTGCAAGCTTAAATATAAAGAGTTGGCATAATAGTCAAGGGTAAGAATATCTAGGTTAATGCTTGACGGACGATTATGGTTCTGTATAATGAGCAGTTCTTTCGAGATTAGGTTATTTCGAAAGGGTAGGAAGCAGGATTAGTTTTGAAGGGAAGTTTGACAAGTTGGCTGAGGTTGTTATAATGGTCGGCTACTTGGAGCTAGGGTTTGTTTTTTTTGGCTCTGGGTTAAAAAATTAAAGTCGACAAGGTGTTGACAAGCTGATTCGGTTCTGTATAATAGGCCGACTCAACGGGGCTTCGGTTCCACGCTCTTTAAAAATATGATCAAAATAATTTGTGTGAGTGCTTGTAGCGATTGTAAGTG
>CAIZMK010000028.1 GCA_903934035.1 uncultured Methylococcaceae bacterium | reverse complement strand
CAAAAGAGGTAATCCAACTATAAAAACACTCGTACGTATTTTAAAAGCTACTGGTTTAAAAATAGAAGTGACCGCTCATTAAATACAATGATTGCTACCTTCTGCATAGAAAACGATATTTCGTTATTGCATTCAGATAAAGGCTTTCAGCATTTCCAGCAACTTTTAGGTCTACAGGCTGTTTAAAACTTGACCAAACTTGACAAGTCACTATACTGCTCGTCATGCAAAAAAAACTAAATATACAAAATGCTACTCAAGCAATGACTAAAGCCGGATTATCCCAAACGGCCATCGCAGATGCGCTTGATGTCTCAAAGGAAGCTGTTTCTCAATGGCTGAATGACAAATCTTTCCCCCGCCCCAACAAACTACTGCAATTAGGCAAACTGCTTAAATTAAGCTTAGAAGAGCTAGTGATTAAAGACGAAGCTAATGCGCCCGTCATTGCTTTTCGTAAAATGAAAGGCACTAAAACCAAAGACCATCACGTCGAAAAAGCTCAAGAAATGGGGCGATTCCTGCGACACTTAGCGCCTTATTTACCCTTTGATACGCTTGAAATGCCACCGGTATTAAAGCAACCGCAATGTAACTATGCTTATTTACAAAAAGTAGCGCTAAAAGTACGCCGTGATATAAATCTAAGCCCAGAAGATATCATTGATTTTACGCATTTAATCCGGCGCTTTCGTGAACTGCAAGCGGTGATCGTTCCGGTATTATGGGGCAATAAAGACCGTCATGAGAATGCCGCACACATCTATCTGCCGGATTCTCAAACAACATGGGTTTATCTTAATCTGGATGTGAATATCCATGACTTTAAGTTTTGGATGGCGCACGAATTAGGCCATTGCCTATCGCCGTCACTCTCTGGTGAAGAAGCCGAAGATTTTGCTGATGCCTTTGCCGGTGCATTACTTTTTCCTGAGAATAAAGCACAACAAGCCTATCAAGATATTCTGGCACAGCCTACTAACAACAAAAAAATTGAATGTTTAAAACGGATTGCCGTTAAAGAACTGATCTCACCTAATACCATTTATGTGCAGGCTAATTGTTATGCGGAAGCACATGAGTTGCCTAAACTAGAATTAGGCACTGGTCTTTATGACTGGATTACGAAATTTAATCAAAGCTATAAAAACTTGAGCTCAGCTTTGTTAGGCGATGTTTCTCAACTTAACGCGAGAGACTACATTAAAAAAACAGAAGACTGTTTTGAAACACCCTTTTTTGATACCTTAAGACACTATTTAAAACAGACTAATAAAGGCGCTGGCATTGTTCAAAGTGTGACCGATATGCTGTTACTAGATGCTCAGAGGATGCATTCTGAACTCACTTAATGACTCAATCAAAAATACGTTATTCTTTCTGAGCCAGTAACGCTTTTAGGCGCTCAATTTCTGCTAAGGCTAAAGCCTCACGACTTTCTGATGCTTGTTTTTCTCGTAAGGTCAAAGCTTCCCGCTTGTTCGCTGCTTCCTCGCGCCTTTTAGCCTCTTCCTCACGTTTATTAGCCTGTTCCAACTCCGATTGAATAGTGCGTTGCTCGCGCAGATATTCTTGGCGGGCTTGGTATTGATAATATTGCTGATCTTTTTATGAAAACGTACTTAACGTGCTCATGGCTTGTTTCATCTCCTGAGTAATCATCCAATCGGGTAAGGCTTGATCATTTAAACGTTCACCGTCTTTAAAGAATTTTAACCAACGTTGGTCTTCAGTTTCAACATGATTCGCATTAAACTTTTTTAGTTCCAACAACCAAATACCACCATGCGGCGTTAAAGTCTGGCCTTGTTCATCACGCATTTTATATTGATACACATAGTCATTATTATCGACTAACAGATTGTCTGCTAGCAACCAAATCGAGTAAGTCGGTCTAAGCTCAAGATATTCTTGCCCTGTTTGGCGACAACTAAGCCTAACATTGATAAAGTACATGTAAACCAAACAAATTTTATGTACAGTATAGCTAACGTTATCAATCACCAACCCATAAAGGCTAAAAATGAACGCTGTTGAGTTTCAAACGACCGTCAATAATGGTGTAATTAACCTACCCAGTAATCAAAAATCATGGAACGGTAAAAAAATTAAAGTGATTTTGTTGGAAGAAGCTAGTTCCGAGGTGACAGAGATAGTAAGCAATGCCTCAACGTCTGAAACTGATTTCTTCAGCTATGCAGGGATATGGGAAGACCGCAATATCAATCAGGAATCTATACGTGCTAAGGCATGGCGGGATAATAAATGAGGGTACTTTGCGATACCAATATCCTGATTGAATTTTATAAAACTAACCCTACTGTCATACGAAACCTGCAAGGCATTGGGCCCGTCAATATTGGTGTCAGTGTAATCACTAAAGCCGAATTGTTCTACGGGGCAAGAGATAAAGCAGAGCTCGCCAAAATTGAAAGACATGCAGCACTTTGTCACTGTTATGAACTTAACGATGCTATTTCAGCACTTTTTATAGAACTGATGCAGCGCTATTCACTCAGTCACAAAGTTTCAATACCTGACATGCTAATAGCTGCAACAGCTATTAGCAATGATCTAGAACTTTACACATTGAATACTAAAGACTTTAAATTTATTCCTGAGCTGAGTTTGTATGAAGCGTGACGGGGTTGCAAACCTCGACCGACACAGGATAACAAGGGCAGTGTTTTTCTGCCTTTATTGTTGAGTCATATAACAAAAGTAAAAAATGAATTTAAGGTGCAAAACCAATCAGTACAGTTTTAGGTGTTGTTTGGTTTTATAAGGGCAGGATGAGTCTAACTAGTTAATTGTCTTGTAAGCGCTCAATAAACCGCGTACTTCCCCTGCTCATCAAAATGGCTATTTTTAAAATTCCACGGCAACAAGGCTTCAAGCTTTTCTACCGTATCAACGTAAGGCAAGGCCTTGAGCACTTGCGTTAAATAGCGGTAAGGTTCCAAGCCATTGGCTTTAGCTGTTTCGATTAAACTGTAGTGAATCGCGCTGGCTTGCGCCCCTTTGGTGGTATCAGAAAATAACCAGGCTTTTCGACCCATCACAAAGGGGCGAATCGCATTTTCTGCGAGAAT
>CAIZMK010000027.1 GCA_903934035.1 uncultured Methylococcaceae bacterium | reverse complement strand
GCCTACTCTTCCCCCATTTCTAAAACCTTTTTCAGATTTATCTGACCGGACACCTTGGGATTTATTTTTAAGAATATTGTGATAAGGAGGGGAAGTAACCATATAGTCAATACTTAAATGTTCAATACTTTTTAAAAGGGTTAATGAATCACCGACTTGATAATCAAAATCAGTGTTTTCTGTTTTACCCTTTTTCTTTAATCTTTCAATGCATAGTGCTTTGTATTCAGCATTTAAATCCAAACCAATACTATACCTACCCAAATTTGTGCTTGCTAATATAGTAGTGCCACTTCCACAAAATGGGTCTAGAACTGTCATACCCCTTTTGGTAAACAACCTAATTAATTTTTCTGTATCTTTAACTAAAAATGGAGCTGGATGAGCCATTGCGGCTTTGTCATCAACGCACTTCTCTGTCATCCAAAAGCTGCCTGTTAATTTCAGCCACTCTCTGCCAGTCAAGTCATTTAAAGTGTTTCGTTTATCGTAAATACCATTAGTTGTATCGTCAGATAATCCTTCCACAAGGATACTCATGAATCAATATCCTTAAGAAAATCATTTAAATTTAGCTTACTTGAAGAAATTTTATCTATATCAGAGTAAATAGCGTACTTCCAAGAGTAGTCTTTAAACCCATTTATAAAAAATTCGTCTCTCATTGCTTTTAATTCACTTTCTCTAGAGTCTGGAATCACAATCAGTTTTGGTATTTCACTGTCAGCGTTAGATGCTCTTTGTATAGCGGATGTAATTGTTGTGCTGTTCTCAACCTCAATAAAATACTTCATTTCTGCATTATCAACCCAAACCATATCAACCATTTCAAGTCGACTTCTTTTATGTTTATCTTCTACATAATTACTTAGATTGATAATGTCTGCATAACTTGCCAAGGGCCTTCCATGAATTCTTTCTGGTTGCTCTCTTTTACCAATAAAGACTTTGTAGCCAAGCCGCTGACCAATACCACATAGCTTATACAAGTATTCCGTATGCTTTGTAAATTCTGGCTCGAACATTGCAGCTTGATACACCCATCGACCACCACTTTGAACTGCATATTTTTTTATGTAGCTTTCCACCGATTTCTTATCAGGAGTTAATCCATTAGGAAACTTGATGAAAATTTCTTTAAGTATATCATCTAGAGTGACCGAAGACGTATCTCTCAATAGTGCTATTACCGATAATTCAACCCTTTGGGATAATGGTATATCAGGAAAATTAATATAATTTCTTGGATTTACAAACCACCAATAGCTACCTGCAGTTGAATGGTCATTATTAGTTAATGTAAATATATCACCTGTATGTAATTCTAGAGTTCGTTCAACTGTCGCATCAAAATCATCAATTAACTGACCTGTCGAAGACAGATGAGCTAGAATTCCATTAAATAAAATTTGATAGGCAGTAGGTTCATTCCTCTCAGAAATTACCTTAATAGCTGCATTTAAAATTGAATTGTCTAAATTTCCATCACTTATGATTGATTGTGAATTAGTAGACTTAATGCACCGAATATAAAAATCAGTGCCAGATGTTCCATAAGGGTTAGCTACTACAGACTCACCAGACCTCATATTTTGCTGATGTGTAACCTTTTCAATAATAAATCCAGATTCACGAATAGCAGCTAAAAAAGAATTCCATACATTTATATCTTTATTATGAAAGGTTAATACTAATTTCCCATCATCTTTCAATAGTTTAAATAATTTCTTTAAGCCACCAGTGAATCTGCGTTGATAAGTATGTTCATCAACAATACCATTTTTAATGGTAATTTCAGGGTTGAAGTTTGGCTCTAGATTTGAATCATATTCTTTTAACCAAACCAGCCATATGTAGGAAAGGTCTAAGTATTGGACTAAGCCGCCATAAGGTGGGTCAGTAATTATAAAATCTATTGAACCCTCATTGATATAGTCATCAATTGTATTAATATCAACAGTGCCATATTTCAAATCGAACGAGTTATCATTCTTTCGCTTGGATGATACCGATACCTTTTTAGCAATTGCAGGATGAGTGAAATACTCTTTTGCAGAGTTCAGGCTACTTTCTACGGATTGTTTACCGAAACAACTTCCTTTAAAAACATAAAGCGGGTTTTGCTCCATTTGACGTGCGGCACAAATATATGCGGAGCGTCCCCAGCTTGTCGAAAATGGTCTATCAGCATCAGTATTTCTAGGCACATTCATTTTTGTACATAAATGTATAGTCTGTATAAAGCCAAACAACAATTGTTTTTTTAAACTGTCTGTAAAGTTTCCAGTGACAATCTTTTTGAAGATTAAAGATATGACGAAGAGATTTCGTTTTGTCCATATGTTGGAAAAATTATTTCCGCCAATTGACCTAATAAATGAAGCACTAAAGGACGGTGAGTTTTTAAAAGGTTCGTTGGGATAAAAAAGCCCCATACTTGTCAAGTCAAGCTGCTCAGAAAAAGCCACAGCTAATAAATCATCTGCATTCGGCGGCCTAAGTGACTTAATTTCACGTTCATTAACAAAAGTTATATATCCCACTTCATAAATCTCACCAGAATTCGATTTGACGTGATGAATATATTGGTCAGCATAGTGAAAAAGCTTTTGATATATTTCATCTTGATAAATATCTCTGATGATTGAATTAACGGCATTTTCAAATGACAAAAAATCAAAGTCTTGAATTAATAAATCTAACATGAAAGTTGAAAGGGGATTTAAGTCAAAACCTATCGCCTTTCTGCCAATCTTTAATGCCTCAATAATTGAAGTACCACTTCCACAAAATGGGTCAAGATATACACCATTCTCTGGTGTGTAATGTCTTATATATTCAGCCCATATATTATGTGGTTTTTTTCCCCAATACTTCATTGCGGTATAAATTGCGGGCCTTGTAGTTTCAACAAGTGCGTAATCAATATTAGATGAGGTCATATTTTGGATTATTTATTTAATTTTATTTATAACAAGAATTTCTAGTATAAATCAATTTCAAAGATGATTTTTTCTATTACTAAAATCTACATTCCATCCAGCATTCTTTTAATCTCATCCATCGAAGTGATTTTGTAGTACCCAGATGCTTTGCGGCCACGCGAGCGCTTCGCTGTAGTCATCCCCAATAAGTGCATAGCATCTTCAATTTGTTGTAGCCTGCGAGACACAGCGCTTTGTTCTGCCTGAGCTTGTAGTGTGCGTCCACCATGCACAAAGTTAGGGTGTTGTTCACCTCGTTTGATAGATTTGGCTTTGCGGGCGCCGTGGACTTTGCACGACCTAGAACCATACGCTGCTGGGTTATTACAAGGGAGACCAGTTCTTTTTGACTTGGCAGTGCATGACTTAGCGCCATGCAGTCTCATACTAGGTAGGGGCATGCTTAACTCCTTTAACTAAGTTAACTTCGTTGATTACATCGGGTGAAGGGGGTCGAGACGGCACGATTTTTTTAATTAAACGGTTACCTATGTAAAGACGGTTAAATTGGTTGCCAGAGTTGCCACACGAAATGAAAAAGTTTTTTCTAAAACCCTTCTTTTTATTTAAATTAATAAAAGTAGTGGCAACAGTGGCAACACCCCTCAATCGCTCATCAATTAAGGCTCTCATAGCACCAGACCTTTGGCTATGCTTTGGCAATATTGGCAACATCTTCTAGCTCTTCCCACTCGACACTCATTCCCAGCATCATTTCAAACTCTTTACGTGCAACTTTAATTTCCGGTAAATCATAGCCACGCTCTTGCTTTCCTAGAGTTGTTTTCTTTCTTGCAGGAACTGCACTGGGGCAGATTGTTTTTAATGTGGATGAAATTTGTTGCTGTTGTATAGGGCTATACCTTCCCGCATTCTTATCATAGTCTTTGTATTTTTCAATTAGATTTGATGTGGATATAAATCCTGCGTTTCCCCAATCTTTGTAGGTGCTAAACAGCCCAGACTGAAGCACTTCATACCAGTAACGTTCAAAACCACTAAGCGACTGCAATCTTTGACTCAAATGCTCTTCGGTTAGAGGGCGCTTCCTAATATTAAATCCATTTAAATCAAGATTCATTAAGTCATACATCATCGCCGCAATAGCATCATCATTATCAAGCGTATCATTCACCGCATCGAAGTAAATCTGGTCCTGCTTATGCACCGAAGAAAGCCGAATAAACAAAAAGCGACGGTCATCCTTATCTACATGTGCGAAGTGGTCGTGGTTACTTGCAGCAAAAAGCCTGTGGTATGAGTCAATCGTTCTTGAAGGTTGATGTTTTTGTTCGATACGGCAGGTGGGTTCGGTCACTAAGGACTTTAGTTTGTCTAGTGACTTCTTATCCCCAGCAAAAAGCGCCTCATCCATACAAACAACATAATTGCGCTCTAAAGCTGCATTGAACTGTCCAATCACCTCGCCGATATCAGAAACCTGTAATATGGTGCGTGACCAAACTCTACCTAGAAGCTTGTAAAACGTCCCTTTGCCAGTGCCCTGGCCCGATAAAAAAACTATCATAATCCCAGGCTTCTCTTGAGGGCGTTGTAGCATATGCGCTAAGTAGCGAATCAAGTAGTCAAACAAAGCCACGTTGTTATTGCAAATGACCGTATGAATGAATTCTTGAATAACAAACCAATCGCCTTGTTTTGGCTTTATCGACGACTCAATCCAATAGTTCAATGTGCTTGGCGGCGTAGCTAAGGGACTAAATGCAATAGCGTTAAATACGTGGGTGTTAGGATTAACTAAAAAAGTTTTGAACTCATCCGATGCCTTCACAGCATAAGGCAAATTCTCAAGCTCTCGACTAATAACAATCAATCCTTCTGTACGCCTATAAAAGCTAATTTCAGTCCTTTTGCCAGACAGAACATCATTTACTTGTTGTTTGTCGACAATTCTTATTTCACCAGCCAAATCAGATCGG
>CAIZMK010000026.1 GCA_903934035.1 uncultured Methylococcaceae bacterium | reverse complement strand
GTAAATCTGAGGATATTGTCATAGCAGGATTTCAAGTATTGGAATTGGGCCAAGGTAGCCTAAATCATATTACAATTAACGCAGAGTTTATCATTTAAGGTAAAGTCATTGCTATAAGGGTTAAGTCATTGCTTAGTTGTTTGTCAAGAAGCATTCAGCGTTTTAAAAAAATATTGCGTAGGTCGGGTTAGGCGATAGCCGTAACCCGACACACACTACGACAAAATGTCGGGTTACGCTGCCGCTAACCCGACCTACGTTCTTTCTTTTGGCGGAGCAAAAGAAAGTATCTCGCCATCGGGTGCGATTACCCGATTGAATAAACCATCGCGATAGCGATCTCATTTTAATGTTGAGTTTCAGAGGTGTTTATTACGGTTTCTTGAGTGAGTAGGGTTTCTACATCAACACTATCAAAATCGTAGTGTTCATTACAAAATTCGCAATCAACGCCAATCTGACCAAATTCTAGCAAGATGCTTTCTAATTCTTCACGACCTAAGGCTCGCAAAGTTCTTTCAATGCGTTGTTTAGAACATGCACATTGAAAGGCAACTGGTTCGGCATCAAATAAACGTAAGTGCTCTTCATTGAATAATTTATACAATAAGTCTTCGCAGTCTAAGCTAAGCGCTTCTTGTTCGGTGATGGTATTGGCAAATAGTTCGATGCGTTCCCAGTCAGTGAGTTCTCCGTTATGTGCAGGTAGTTCTTGTATTAACAAACCAGCAGCAGAGGTTTCATTGGCAAATAGCCAAAGTCGTGTATTGAGTTGTTCAGATTGTTCAAAATACGTTTGTACGGCTGCAGCCAAATTTTGTCCTTGTAAAGGTACGACACCCTGATAAGGATTGCCGTCATCGGGTTCTATGGTCAATACCAAACGACCTAGGCCAAACTGATCTTCTAAAGTACCCTTAGGGACATGTTGTTCACTCCGCAGTAAACCGCGTATTTTTTGATCATCAGTTGATTGCGCTACTAGGGCTTTAAGACTGCCATCACCTTGCGCTTGTAAGATCATGGACCCTTTAAATTTAATAGTGGACGACAACATAACTACGGCAGCTAAAGCCTGGCCTAATTGTAGTTGTGCAATTTCAGGACCTTTTTGATGAAATTTTGCAGATTGCCAACTTTGCGTTAAATTGACCCATGTACCTCTTACGCCTATGTCTTCAAATATAAATCGGCGTAATACATCTTGTTCTATCATGTGATACCTATTAAAACCTATGCTTTGAGTAAGATAAGAATTCCAGTAAGCTAAGACTCAAACTCTCTAATTATCAACAAAATACCATAAGTCATGAATTTGTCATCAAAAAAGCTAACATTACCAACAGTAGAGCAGGCTTTGCCCGGTCGGCAAATTGCAATGTCTATTAATAATCAACATTTTGTAACAGGGCAGCCTATAGCACCTCCAATTGCTGAGCATCTACAGCAAGCTAGCTTTGGTTTGGGTTGTTTTTGGGGAGCTGAGCGAAAATTCTGGCAGCATTCTGGTGTCGTAAGTACCGCAGTCGGTTATTGTGGCGGCATTACGCCCAATCCAACTTATGAAGAAGTTTGTACCGGTTTGACTGGGCATAATGAAGTGGTGCTGGTCATATTTGATCCTGCCATCTGTGCTTATCGTGATTTACTAGCCTTGTTTTGGACAGTACATAATCCAACTCAGGGTATGGGGCAGGGAAACGATAGGGGTACACAATATCGCTCAGGTATTTATACCCATTCAGATCAACAGTTTTTGGAAGCACAAGCATCAAAAATACATTATCAGCAAGCATTAACAAAAGCTGGCTTTGCATTGATTACAACTGAAATTATGGCGGCTCCTGTTTTTTATTATGCCGAAGCTTATCATCAACAATATCTTGCTAAAAATCCTAATGGTTATTGTGGTTTGGGTGGTTTAGGCGTGGCTATGGTTTAAGAGCAGATGAAAGGTGAAAGGTGAAGTCTTAGAGGCTAGTAAATTAAGGCTTAATATTGTTAGGCTTTGCCTTTTGCCTTTAGCCTTTCACCTTTAAAAAAAAGATTAAGCTAAACTGCCCCGCCTTAAGTTGCTAACCCACTACTCAAAACAATTTCTATTGATAATTGTTTAAATAAATACAAAAACCTTTTACCATAGCGGGCTAGCAGCTAAAGTTCGTGTTTTAGCTTAAGAATTAACAGACACAGGTTTAAGATGGCCCTTTTAGTTTATAAATTTGGCGGTACGTCAGTAGGTTCTGCTGAGCGTATTAAAGCAGTCGCTGATAAAGTTAAAAAAGCCCATGAGTTGGGTGATCAAATAGTCGTAGTTTTGTCGGCCATGAGCGGCGAAACTAATCGCTTAATTGCTTTGGCTAATGAAATGCAAGCTCAGCCCACTGAAAGGGAAATGGATGTATTGATTTCCACTGGTGAGCAAGTCACAGTTGCTTTATTGAGCATGGCCTTGCATGAGTTAGGTTGCGATGCTGTTTCTTATACTGGCGCACAGGTCAAAATTTTAACCGACAGCAGCTTTACTAAAGCGCGTATACGTAAAATTGATGATGCAAAACTACGTGCGGATTTAGATGCTGGAAAAGTGGTCGTGGTTGCTGGATTTCAGGGCATAGACGAGCAAGACAATATCACCACCTTGGGTCGTGGCGGTTCAGATACAACGGCTGTGGCTATTGCTGCAGCCTTAAAAGCCGATGAGTGTCATATTTATACTGATGTTGATGGTGTTTATACCACTGATCCTAGAGTTGAGCCTAAAGCACGTCGCTTAGATCATATTACTTTTGAAGAAATGCTAGAAATGGCTAGTTTAGGTTCAAAAGTTCTGCAAATTAGGTCGGTAGAGTTTGCCGGCAAATATAACGTGGCCTTACGAGTATTATCATCATTTAAAGAAGGCAGTGGCACACTTATTACTTACGAGGAATCACAAATGGAAAGCGCTTTAATATCAGGTATTGCCTTTAATCGCGATGAGGCAAAATTAACCATTACTGGTGTGCCTGATTTGCCGGGAGTTGCCTTTAAAATATTAGGACCGATTGCTGAGGCTAATATTGAAGTGGATATGATAGTCCAAAATATTGCCGATGATGCCACTACCGATCTTACCTTTACCGTACACCGTAACGATTATCAGCGAGCACTGGCTTTATTAGAGCAAACTTGTGCAGACTTGGGTGCCAGAAAAGTCACCGGTGATAATGCTATCGTCAAAGTGTCTATCGTCGGCGTTGGTATGCGTTCTCATGCGGGTATTGCTAGTACTATGTTTAAAACCCTAGCCCAAGAAGGCATCAATATACGTATGATAGCCACTTCTGAAATAAAGATTTCAGTGGTCGTTGATGAAAAATACCTAGAGTTAGCCGTTAGAGCTTTACATGCCGCCTTCGAGTTGGATAAAATAAGCGCTTAGTTTATTTTATATTCCCAAGCAAAGACGATAATAGTGTAGAGATGATCGTATGGGCGTATTGCATACGCCCATACGGTGTTTTTCGGTCCCATGCCTATGTTGATAATCCGTTCATTGAGTCTCTTGACGTATGTTTTTAAGAATTTCTTCTAAAGGCACTAAATTCATGGAAATTCTGAACAATACTTCGTTATTTTGTAATAAACCATAGCATTGATAAGTTCTGAGTTTAATATTGGTATAGTTTAAAGTGCGTTTAGAGGACTCTGGCAATTGCTTAACAAGGATGTGTAGGCAATCATTGTTTTTAAGCGTGCTTAAATGATGTCGGTCTACAGAAATTTCATGAGAAGTATAGACCATGGGATTGAGTTTGAAATCATGGTTTTCTAATTGTGCCTTCTCTAACAAGGCGCCTGAGCTTAAACTGCAAGGGAATATTTCAGGATAATGAGCGGTATGAGTCAGTTCATCAAAGTAATCAGACTGTTCTGCTAATGATCCAGATAAAAAGTTTTTTACTGAACCATTGTTCATGTATTTGTGTTTTAAAAAATAGTCTGTCCCTGGAATAGTGCTACAGTCAGGGAGTTCATTAAGGTCTGGTAAATCATGTAGCGGAGTATCCGCTAAAAATAAAGCTTGCTGGGTTTCTTTTTTATAGCCCAGTAATACCACTTTGCCTTCAGACTTTAAGGCAATACGATTGCCGATGGTTAGATTAGGAATAGTATTGATCAAGGTTTTTTTGATTTCAAGACAGACGGGCATCCTAGGACGGACTGCATTAACAAAGGTAATTTGGTAATTACTAAAACGTAGATTGTTTTCGGCTATCACTTTATCTTCATGATGCGCTTCACGGTATAAGCGCATTTGATATTCAATTAAGGTATTGAGTTGATAACCTAGGACTATAGGGCCTTTAAAAGGATTATGAGTAATCTGTAACCATTTGTGTTTGTCGTGAAATAAATTAAAGTCGTCAGACGCATTACGCGCGACTTCTATATGTATTTGTTCAAAAGTAAAGGCTTGGTTTTGCATAGTGGTAGTAGTGCGTGTTAAATTTTGTTCAACATAACCTAGAAGAATCATAGGTGCAATAATAAATGCTGTTGTTAGTCATAGTCAGTAAATAAGGTGTGTTAATTCAACCATAACGGTCAGCAAATTTAAAGGCAATAGTGTATGAAAGGTATTATTTTAGCGGGTGGAAGTGGTACGAGACTTTATCCGATTACCAAAGGTGTGAGCAAACAATTAACACCTATTTATGATAAACCCATGATCTATTATCCACTCTCGGTATTAATGCTGGCAGGCATTACTGAGATTTTAATTATTTCAACACCTAAAGATTTACCTAGATTTGAGGAATTGTTGGGTAATGGCTCTGATATAGGCTTGACCTTTAGTTATAAAGAGCAGCCGTCGCCAGATGGCCTAGCTCAAGCTTTTATTTTAGGTGAAGAATTTATTGGTAGTGATGATGTGTGTATGGTGCTAGGCGATAATATCTTTTATGGTCACGGTTTAATTGAAATGTTGGCTCAATCAGTTATTAATGTTACTGAGCATAAAAAAGCCACAGTATTTGGTTATCATGTCAAAGATCCTGATCAGTATGGTGTGGCTGAATTTGATAGTCAGGGTAATGTATTAAGCATAGAAGAAAAGCCAGTTAAGCCTAAAAGCAATTATGCGGTAGTTGGTTTATACTTTTATCCTAATAATGTCATTGAGATAGCTAAAAGCATTAAGCCCTCGCATCGAGGCGAGTTAGAAATTACCACCGTTAATCAAACTTATTTAGAACAAGGTGATTTAAAAGTCGGGCTCATGGGGCGTGGTTTTGCGTGGCTAGATACCGGCACCCATGAGTCCTTGCTAGAGGCTTCTAATTTTATTCAGACCATAGAAAACAGGCAGGGCTTGAAAGTCGCGTGTATTGAAGAGATCGCTTACGAAATGGGTTATATTTCTAATAGTCAATTAATAGCCTTGGCACAGCCACTGCTAAAAAATCAATATGGACAGTATTTAATGCGTAGAGCTAAAGAAGGAGCAGAAGCCTGATGCAATTTATACAAACAGCGATACCTGAGGTCATCATTGTTGAGCCTAAAGTGTTTGGTGATGAGCGAGGTTATTTTGTTGAGACTTTCCGCCAAGATAAATTGGATGCGTTTCTAGGCTTTAAGATCGATTTTATTCAAGATAATGAATCGAAATCCGGTTATGGTGTATTGAGAGGCTTACATTATCAATTGGCACCTGCGGCCCAAACTAAATTAGTGCGTGTCATTAAAGGCAAGGTGCTTGATGTTGCAGTCGATATTAGGGTCGATAGCCCTACTTTCGGGCGACATGTCAGTGTTGAGTTGTCCGAGCAAAATAAACGTCAAATGTTGGTGCCTAGAGGATTTGCCCATGGCTTTGTAGTGCTTGAAGATGACAGTATCTTTGCTTATAAAGTAGATAATTATTATTCGCCTGAGCATGATAGAGGCTTGGCTTTTGATGATAAGGTCTTGGCTATAGATTGGCAGGTACCAACTGAGCAATTAAAGCTTTCTATCAAAGACACTCAGCAACCTAGTCTTGATGACGCTGAGTTATTTAGTTATGGGTGGAATCTTTATGTCTAAGCATGTTTTGGTCACGGGCGCTAATGGGCAGTTAGGTAGTGAGTTGCGGGGGTTAAGTGGTTATTTTCCCGGTGATGACTTTGTCTTTATTGATCAGGAGGTGTTAGATTTAAGTGATAGCGCTGCCATATTGGCTTGGTTTGAAAATAAAGATTTTGATGTCATTATTAATTGCGCGGCGTATACCGCTGTCGATAAAGCAGAAACAGAGCCAGAATTAACATTCGCTATTAATGCCTCTGCGGTGCAAATCTTGGCAGAAATTGCTAAGCAGCAAAATATTTCAATGTTACATATTTCCACCGATTATGTCTTTGCTGGCGATAGTTGTGTGCCTTATCAAGAGACTGATGTCACTAGTCCTCAAGGCGTTTATGGTCAGAGCAAACTAGATGGTGAGCAGGCGATGCTGGCTATTAATCCTGATCGTTCAGTGATTATAAGAACCTCTTGGCTCTATTCTCGTTTTGGTAATAATTTCGTAAAGACCATGATACGTTTAGGTAAAGAACGTAAAGAGTTGAATGTTATTTATGATCAAGTCGGTACGCCAACATGCGCTAAAGATTTAGCCTTGGTGTTACTTATGATTATTCAAAGTCCTCAACTGGAAGCTCAGCAGGGCACTGAAGTATTTCATTACAGTAATGAAGGCGTATGCAGTTGGTATGATTTTGCACTAGCGATTTTCGAGTTGGCGCCTATAAAATGTAAAGTAAATCCCATAGAAACTAAAGATTATCCTACGCCTGCAAAAAGACCCCATTACAGCTTATTAAATAAAGCTAAAATTAAAAATACCTTTGAGTTATCTATTCCTTATTGGAAAGATAGCTTGCCTGAATGTCTAGAACACATTAAATACTTAAAAGGAGATGACTTATGAAAGCAGTCTTAGTGACTGGATGTGCGGGGTTTATTGGTAGTAATTTTGTGCCGTATTTCTTAGAGCAGTATCCAGAAATAAATCTAATTAATCTTGATTTACTGACTTATGCCGGCAATTTGTCTAATCTTAGAGAAGTAAAGGATTCTGAACGCTACACTTTCGTCGAGGGTGATATTTGTGATCGCGTTTTGCTAGAGCAGTTATTTGCTGAGCATGATATTAGAGGTGTTATTCATTTTGCTGCTGAAAGTCATGTTGATAACTCGATTAAAAATCCGGGTGTGTTTGTGCAAACCAATGTCAATGGCACTTTTACTTTGATCGATGTGGCTTATAAATATTGGATGCAGAAGCCTTTTGTGTTTAAGTCAGGTTATGAAAACTGTCGTTTCCATCATATTTCTACCGATGAAGTCTATGGTACATTAGGGGAAACGGGTTTGTTTACTGAAGAAACACCCTATGCGCCAAACTCACCGTATTCTGCTAGTAAGGCCGGTAGTGATATGATAGTCCGTAGTTATTTTCATACTTATGGCATGAATACCCTCATTACTAACTGCTCCAATAATTATGGTCCTAAACAGCATAATGAAAAGTTGATCCCGACCATCATACGTAAAGCCATTAAGGGCGAAGATATTCCTATTTATGGAGATGGTAGCAATATACGCGATTGGTTATATGTGCTGGATCACTGCAAAGGTATTGCTTTGGTTTATGAAACAGGCATGCTCGGCGAAGTTTATAATATTGGTGGTCGAAATGAACGCAACAATAATTATATCGCTGACAAAGTCTGTGCAATTCTTGATGATCTAAAACCTAAAGTTAAAGGTAGTTATAAAGATCAAATACGTTATGTTGAAGATCGTGCCGGACATGATCTACGTTATGCCATTGACGCCACTAAAATAGAAACCCAGTTAGGCTGGAAAGCTGATGAGAGTTTTGAAACTGGTATTGTTAAGACTATTCAGTGGTATTTGACAGAATTAGGGCTGTCTTAAGTGCAGGCGAAAGGTCAAGGGCTAAGGGCAATCCTGACTGAAACCTTAAGTATTGGGGCGTGCCTACAAACCAGCTTCCGCGTAAGTTCCGATTGCTGGGATTCGTGCCTCATCCCAGCCTACTCAATAATGTAGGCTAGGATGGAGCCACAGAGGCTGTGAAAGTATTCTTTTTATTTCCCCCTCTTTAGCAAAGAGGGGCTAGGGGAGATTTGGTCTATTAAAATAATAAATAAATATCAGTAACCTATGACACAATAAATCCCCCTCGATCCCCCTTTTACAAAGGGGGAAGCCAAAAAATGAAAATACTTTCACAGTCTCGATAGCAGAATCCCAATATCGTTCCCATGCTGATAACAATAAGATCCTAGCCGCAGAATCAAGTATTTAATAGGCTTTGATGCCATCGATTCCTCTGCGTTTCATCTAAGCTTTTAGTATTCTTAGGGGCGATAGATTCGCCATGTACATTCGTCTTTTTAGATTGTGGCGAATCTGTCGCCCCTATAAAGGCTGAATAATAGTTATTTTTTTAATAAAGCTACTAAGTTTAGACTTAATCAGTGTATTTAAAACAAAAGCTTATCAGTAACTTTCAACATCAAATGGACTAAACACTTAGTATTTTGGTATGATTACGTGTTTTTGAATGATTTGACCCACCCCTTTTAATTAATTATCACATCATCACACTGGAGATCCTCAATGCCAATTAAAGTTGCAATCAATGGTTATGGTCGTATTGGACGTAATATCATTCGTGCCTTATACGAATCGGGCCGTACCAATGAAATTCAAATCGTTGCAATCAATGATTTAGGTGATAGCACAACTAATGCTCACTTAACACAATACGATACTGTGCATGGTAAATTTCCATTTGAAGTAACTGTTGATGGTGACTACATCATCATCAATGGCGACAGAATTAAAGTATTCTCTGAAAGAGATCCTTCAAAATTACCTTGGGCTGAATTAGGAATTGATGTTGTTCATGAGTGTACTGGTTTCTTTACCAGCAAAGCTAAAGCTTCTGCACACATTGCTGCGGGCGCTAAAAAAGTCATCATTTCTGCGCCAGGTGGAGATGATGTTGATGGTACTGTTGTGTTTGGTGTTAACCATGACACCTTAAAAGCATCAGATACTGTTATCTCAAATGCTTCATGCACCACTAACTGCTTGGCACCTATTGTTAAGCCTTTAAATGACATTATTGGTATTGAAAGTGGTTTAATGACGACTATTCACTCTTATACCAATGATCAAGTTTTAACTGACGTTTATCACAGTGATTTACGTCGCGCTAGATCAGCGACTCAATCTATGATTCCTACTAAAACAGGTGCTGCTGCTGCCGTTGGTTTAGTATTACCAGAATTAGCTGGTAAATTAGATGGTTTCGCAATGCGTGTACCCACTATCAATGTTTCAGTTGTTGATTTAACGTTCACTGCTGCAAGAGACACTACTATTGCAGAAATTAACGAAATCTTAACTGGCGCTTCTAACGGTGCATTAAAAGGCATCTTAGATATCAATGAAAGACCTCTAGTTTCAGTTGATTTCAATCACAACCCTGCTTCATCTATTTACGAAAAGTCATTGACTAAAGTATTAGGTGGACGTTTGGTAAAAGTTCTTTCTTGGTATGACAACGAATGGGGTTTCTCAAATCGTATGTTAGATACCACTATTGCTCTAGTAAATGCTAAATAACGGATCCCCAATCTAATGTTAAGAAGAACCAAAATTTTAGCCACATTGGGCCCTGCAACGGATAAGCCTGGTGTACTTGAAGGCTTATTCCATGCAGGTGTTGACGTAGTTCGTATGAACTTTTCTCATGGTTCTGCTCAAGATCATCTTGATAGAGCAGCTGCTGTACGTGCATTGAGTAAAAAAACAGGCAGACGTGTCGGTATATTGGCTGATTTACAAGGTCCTAAAATCCGTATTGCCCGCTTCAAAGATACTAAAGTCTTTTTAAACGAAGGCCAAGATTTTGCTTTAGATATTAACTTTGATCCTTTGGCTGGTGATAATACTCAAGTTGGTATTACTTACGAACCATTAGCGTTAGAAGTTAAGCCAGGTAGTCGATTATTGCTAGATGATGGTCGTATCGTATTAGATGTTGTTAATGTTGAAAACATGCGCGTTAATTGTACGGTCGTTGTCGGTGGTGATTTATCTAACAACAAAGGCATTAACTTGTTAGGTGGTGGTTTATCAGCCGCTGCATTAACTGACAAAGATAAAGAAGATATTAAAACCATCGGCATCATGCAGTGTGATTATGTCGCGGTATCTTTTCCACGTTGCGCTGAAGACTTAAATGAAGCTCGTCGTTTACTGGTTGCTGAAGGTTGCTATGCAGGTATCGTATCTAAAGTAGAACGTGCGGAAGCGATCGTACCTGATGTTATGGATGAAATCATCTTGGCATCTGATGCTGTGATGGTGGCGCGTGGTGATTTAGGTGTTGAAATCGGCGACGCCAACTTGCCAGCAGTACAAAAACTGTTGATTAAACGTACGCGTGAACTGAATCGTGTCGCGATTACTGCAACGCAAATGATGGAATCAATGATCGAAAATCCAATTCCTACTCGTGCAGAAGTATTTGATGTTGCTAATGCGGTCTATGACGGTACAGATGCCATCATGTTGTCAGCTGAGACTGCATCTGGTAAGCATCCTATTCGTGCCGTTGAAGCAATGCATCGAGTTTGTGTGGAAGCGGAAAAACAACGCAGTGTTCGTGAATCGGATCATCGTATCAATATTCAATTTGAACGTGATGATGAAGCGATTGCTATGTCTGCGATGTATATGGCTAATCATACAAAAATCAAAGGCATAGTTTCTTTAACTGAGTCAGGCTCAACAGCCTTGTGGATGTCTAGAATTAGTTCGGCTATTCCTATTTTTGCAATGAGTTCACATGAGACTACTCTAGGTAAAGTTACTTTATACCGAGGTGTATTTCCAGTGTACTTTAAAATTGAGCCGAATCAGGATCATGCTGAAGTTAATCGCAATGTGGTTACAGAGCTCAGAAAATGGAACAAAGCTACAGACGGTGATAAATACATTATTACTAAAGGTGATTTAAATGGTGTCCAAGGTGGCACTAATGGCCTTAAAGTGATAGTGGTTGGTCAAGGTTTAACGCCCTAGTTCCATAAGGTAGTCATTGGTAATACAAATAAGCCCCGTTTTACGGGGCTTATTTGTTTATGAGGCATTATTTATTTTACAAAACAGCTTTTCTCTGCAGACGCTTCTGCATCTTTAATGCGCTTTCTTAAGTCTTTAGACTGTGCAGGATCTCTGAAAACCGCGCCTGCATCGCCAGTTTGTCCTTTACTTAAATAAGTAAAAGTCTTAGCCGCTTCAAATTCAGCAAAGCTCATTTTTTCAGCGATTTTATCTATCTTGCAGCCGCAAGCATATTGGGTGACGTAGGTTAGTCCGCCATGTTGAGCAACGCAATTTAATACATATTCAACTCTATCACGAGTCGGATAATCATTGGTCAAGGGTGCGGGTTCCGCAACGACGGGAGTTACAGTAGTCTCAGCTTTTTCTTCTATAGTGGAACAGCCGATTAAGAAGCTGCAAAGTGATAAGCAAATAATAGTGGATAGATATTTTGTTTTCATGAATTAAATGTGAGTTATAGGTTAATGGATTAGCAACGGACATTTTAATATAGCCAATGTAGGTCGGGTTAGCGATAGCGTAACCCGACATGAAGTTCTGAGGATACTGACGCTCAGTAAGGAAACGATATAAGCTGTTTAAGGAGTCAAAACTCATGAGTTTTGACTCCAAAGCATAACGCTAATATATACTCACAGACTACTTAGTCTAGTGTGTAATCAGTTAGTTTATTCAGATACCTTAGCCAACTTACTGTGTGCCATAGAATAACTAAAGTACACAATCAAACCTAGTGCTAACCATATTAAAAATCGCAACCAAGTTAGCGCAGGTAAAAAAGCCATCAGTGCCCCGCAAGATAACATTCCGAGTATCGGAAGTAATGGGCTGAAGGGCGAAGTAAAGGGCCGATGCATATTAGGTTGAGTAATGCGTAAAACTATTACACCTAAGCAAACCAATACAAACGCCGCTAAGGTTCCAATATTAACTAATTCGGCTAAATCACCTAATGGTATAAAACCAGCGATTAGTGCCATAATTAGACCGCAAAGTACGATAACGCGTATAGGTGTTTGGGTATTAGGATTTAATTTACTAAAGAAAGCTGATAACAGTCCGTCTCTAGACATGGCAAAGATAATGCGTGTTAATCCGTAATATAGCACTAACATGACGGTCGTCAATCCAGCAATCACACCAGTCGATATTAAAGCAGAAGCCCAGTTGTAACCTAAAAGCGTCAATGCGTGTGCAACCGGTGAAGAAACATTGAGGTCAGTATAAGGCACAACTCCCGTTAATAAGCCAGCAACGATGATGTAAATAATGGTACAAAAAACCAATGAGGTAACAATGCCAAAAGGTAAGTCTTTCTGAGGATTTTTAGCCTCTTCAGCGGCAGTTGAGACCGCATCAAAACCAACGTAAGCAAAAAATACTAAAGAAGCACCGGCTAAAACTCCTGTAGTTTTACCATCTGGTAAGGTTTGAAACCAACCAAATGGCATAAATGGATGCCAGTTGTCAGGATGCACATTGAATACTGCAATGCCTATAAAAATACTGATAGTGATTAATTTAACGATGACCATCGTGTTATTAGCTTTAGCGCTATGTTTAACGCCGATAATTAATAAGCCCATGAGTAATAGAATAATTCCGAAGGCAGGTAAATTGATATAGCCTCCTAGCTTGGGTGCTTTAGTTAGCATATCCGGCAGGCCAAAACCAATGGCAGTCAAGGCATTATTAAAATACCCCGACCAGCCATTAGCTACTGCAGCTACTGAAATTCCGTATTCCAGTAGTAAATCCCAGCCGATAATAAAGGCCATTAGTTCTCCAAAGGCGGCATAACTGTAGCCATAAGCACTACCACAGCCACCAACAGCAGCGGCTAACTCTGCATAGGATAGGGCGGCAAAGGCGCAGGCAAGGCCTGCGATAACAAACGATAAAATAACCGCGGGGCCAGCTTGTGTGGCGGCGGCAATGCCTGTTAAAACAAATATTCCGGTACCAATAATAGCTCCAACGCCAAGAAAAGCTAAATCCCACGCAGATAAACAACGATTAAGACCTTTAGTGTGAGTGCCATGAGGGGCAATTGGTTTAGTGCGAAAAATTTGCAATGCCATGTAGGTTAGCTCTTGTGTAGTAAGTGATAGTGCTTTTAGTAGATTATAGGTGTCTTTCCGGCATAAATACATTACCTAATTAAATGATGTTACACAGCCATTCAGTATTTTAAAAACAAATAATGAGATCGCTATCGCGACGGTTGTTTTAATCGGGTTATCGTCTCCACGCTCCGATTGCTGGGATTCCGCTGTCGAGACTGTGAAAGTATTATGACTTTAGCTTCCCCCTTTGTAAAAGGGGGATCGAGGGGGATTTTATTAAGTCATAGATTAT
>CAIZMK010000025.1 GCA_903934035.1 uncultured Methylococcaceae bacterium | reverse complement strand
ATACGCCCTTATAAAATAAGCCCTATAACATGTTGGGCGTATGCAATAGAGACTGTGAAAGTATTATGGTTTTAGCTTCCCCCTTTGTAAAAGGGGGATCGAGGGGGATTTATTGTGTCATAGGTTACTGATATTTATTTATTATTTTAATAGACCCAATCTCCCCTAGCTCCTCTTTGCTAAAGAGGGGGAAATAAAAAGAATACTTTCACAGCCTCAATACGCCCCTACGGTGTTTTTTTATCGTTTCTACGCCGATAAGAAACTTATGAAAAAGATCGTAATCTCTAACATTAGTATCACTGAATTAGATATATGTATCTAATATCGTCGTTTTGTTATCGGCATAACCTTCTTTAAACTTAGCTCTAAATTAGATGACTGGCTTGTATGGGCTATAGTCGGTGCAGAGCATTTATTTTGCCGATGGCGATGAGTTTGATCAAATTTATAAAAAAGAATAAGTGGGTGGGTGAATTGGAGCTGAGTTATGTCACAAAATAGTATTATGCCGGGTTTTCGACTGACTATCGGGTTTACTGTGGTCTATTTAAGTTTAGTTGTTTTGATTCCACTAAGTACCTTAGTGTTTCAAAGTTTTCGTTTAAGCTGGGATGATTACCTACATATTATTACTAATAAGCGGGTGCTATCCTCATTTTATGTCAGTTTTAGCACGGCTATAGTTGCCGCTTTAGTTGCCAGTTTTTTTGGTTTTATAGTAGCTTGGGTGTTGGTGCGTTATGAGTTTTTTGGTAAACGCTTCTTTCATGCCTTAATTGATTTTCCATTTGCGCTGCCGACAGCGGTTGCCGGGATTGTTTTGGCGACTATTTTTCAGCCTAGCGGCTTTTTGGGGAAATTGCTGATCGATACCATCGGTGTCCAAGTTGCCTTTAAACCGTTAGGTATCGTCATGGCGCTTATTTTTATTAGTATTCCTTTTATAGTCCGTACTGTTGAGCCTGTGTTGCTGGAGTTTGAAGCGTCTATGGAAGAAGCGGGCGCCAGTTTGGGTGCTACACGTTTACAAGTTTTTAATAGAATCATTTTTCCGAATGTATTTCCAGCTTTGTTGACAGGATTTGCCTTGGCGTTTGCTAGAGGTGTGGGCGAATACGGCTCGGTGATTTTTATTGCGGGCAATCTTCCTTATGTTTCGGAAATTGTGCCGCTGTTAATCGTTACCAAGTTAGAACAATTTGATATAGAAGGTGCGACGGCTATTGCTTTAACCATGCTGGTCATTTCATTCCTATTGTTGTTCGTCATTAATACCCTGCAATACTGGGTGCGTAAACGTTCTGGACAATTATAAGATGAGTGCGAACATGAATGTTATTCAACTACCTGTCAATAAATTGGTGGCGCCTAAACCACAAGCCTTACAAGATCCAGATTGGGTAAGATGGAGTCTGATCACTATAGCCATTAGTTTTATTAGTTTGTTTATCTGCTTACCTCTGGGTTTGGTTATAGTAAAAGCTTTTTCTAAAGGTTTAGAGGCTTATTGCTTAGCGCTATCTGAGCCTGATACCTTATCCGCTATTAAGCTGACACTCATTACGGCAGCCGTAACGGTGCCCTTGAATACACTCTTTGGCGTTACTGCTGCTTGGGCAGTGACTCGCTTTGATTTTAAGGGGAAAAGTTTGTTGACGACTCTGATTGATATACCGTTTTCAGTGTCACCGGTGATTTCTGGTTTTATCTTTGTATTATTATTCGGTGCTGAGGGTTGGTTTGGTGGGTGGTTAGTAGAGCATCAAATAAAAATCATCTTTGCTATACCGGGTATTGTTTTAGCGACGCTATTTATTACCTTTCCGTTTGTGGCACGTCAATTAATTCCGTTGATGCAAGAAATGGGCAGTCAAGAAGAAGAGGCGGCACTTTCTTTGGGAGCTAGTGGCTGGCGAACATTTTGGTCAGTGACTTTGCCGAATATTAAATGGGCTTTGTTGTATGGCGTGTTGTTATGTAACGCTAGAGCGATGGGCGAATTTGGTGCGGTATCTGTGGTGTCGGGTCACATACGAGGCTTAACCAATACCTTGCCTTTACATGTTGAAGTTAATTACAACGAATATAACATTGTTGGCGCTTTTGCTAGTGCTTCAATACTGGCAGCCTTAGCGATTCTGACCTTGATTTTAAAATCAGCTTTAGAATGGCAACAAGCTCGTCGCTAGTCATTATTTAGTTCCCCTCTTTGAAAAGAGGGGTTAGGGGAGATTTGTTTAATAAGTCCCTCACAATCTCCCCTCTATGTAGAGGCGAGAGCAATTTATTTGAGATTCCTATTATGAGTATTTTACTTTCTAATATCAGTAAACAGTTCGGTGCTTTTTCGGCACTTTCAAATATCAACTTAGAAATTCCTGAAGGTGAGTTAGTTGCCTTATTAGGACCTTCGGGTTGTGGCAAGACCACTTTATTACGCATCATTGCCGGTTTAGAGCAAGCTGACAAAGGACGAGTGTTATTAAGTGGTGTTGATAAAACTACCCAAAATGTCAGTTAGCGCGGCATTGGTTTTGTCTTCCAGCATTACGCTTTATTTAGGCACATGACAGTATTTGAAAATGTGGCTTTTGGTCTTAGAGTTAAGCCACGACGTGAACGCTTAGATAATGAGACTATTACTAAAAAAGTTCATGATTTATTGGAATTGGTGCAATTAGATTGGTTGCATGATCGCTATCCTGATCAATTATCAGGTGGTCAGCGTCAGCGTATCGCCTTGGCTCGTGCCTTGGCTGTTGAGCCATCGGTGTTATTATTGGACGAGCCCTTCGGTGCCTTGGATGCTAGTGTGCGTAAGGATTTAAGGCTATGGTTGCGGAATCTGCATCATGAACTCAATGTCACTAGTATTTTTGTGACTCACGATCAAGAAGAAGCGATGGAAGTAGCAAGTCGTGTGGTGGTTCTTAATCATGGTCGTATTGAGCAACAAGGGACACCGAGTGATATTTATGATCATCCTGCTAATGCCTTTGTGTCGCGCTTTATTGGGCAAACGAATATTTTTGACATGGCTGAACAAGATGCCGATTGGTTGCAGATAGCGGGTTTATTGCCTACACAAAAAGACAGTAAAATTGCTCATGTACGTCCACATGACATTATTATCGAAAAAACATCAGCTAATCAAGATGCTCCTGCGACCTTAAAAGATTGGCAGCATTTAGGTGCTTTGATCCGACTTGAGCTCGTTAAAAATGGTAGTAATGCTAATACTCCTAGCGTCTTTGCAGAAATGCCTAATGAGCAGTTTAAACAATTAGCTTTAAGTAGAGGTGATAAAGTTGCTCTTCAGATACGTCAAGCGCATTGGTTTCAGTAATATTGTTTTGTAGGGTGGATAAGCCTTAGAGACTGTGAAAGTGTTCTTTTTATTCCCCTCTTTAGCAAAGAGGGGTTAGGGGAGATTGGGTCTGTTAAAAAATAATCATTAAATATTAGTGATCTATGACACAAAAAATCCCCCTCGATCCCCCTTTTATAAAGGGGGAAGCTAAAATGCTAAAACTTTCAGAGTTTCGCTAGTGCATCCACCTAATTAGCGTAAGTTTATTGAATATAAACGATAAACGAAAAATAGGTAGGTAGTATGATAACAGCACTAGTGATAGTCGATAAGGACAACTAAACCATGAACTTGAGTCAAATTGAATTACTACGCGTACTTCAAGAAACTAATTTTAATCTATCAAAGGCTGCTGAAAGAATGCACATCGTGCAATCGGCGGTAAGTAGACAATTGCAACTGTTTGAGTCTGAGTTAGGTTCGCCTTTATTTGAAAGGCAAGGTAAAAAACTCATCAGCATGACTGCGCTAGGGACACGAGTCATGGAAGAAGTGGATGTTATTAACAGAGCTAAAAATAATATCCAAAATATAGCTGCAGATTTCCTTGATAGTAACCAAGGTATTTTGCATATAGCCACTACCCATACCCAAGCTAAATATTTTTTACCCCTGCCCATACAGCGCTTTAAAGAAAAATACCCGGGCGTAAAAATATATATGGTGCAAGCATCACCTGATCAATTGATTGAGCAATTGCACGCTCGTAAAGCAGATATTGCTATTTGTACCGAACGTGTCGATCAAGAACATGATTTGGTCATTAAGAACTGTTATGAATGGCATCATGCCTTAGTCGTACCGCTCTATCATCCTTTAAGTGAGGGTGAAATCAGCTTAGAGCGATTAGCTGAATTCCCCATATTAACCTATAGCTCTGGTTTTACCGGAAGATCAGCTATAGAAGGTGCTTTTAAAAATGCTGGTTTAGAGCTGGATATTACTTTGTCAGCAGCCGATACTGACGTGATTAAAACCTATGTGCGTTTAGGTATGGGTGCTGGCCTTATTACAGCGATGGCTTATGATGCTTTGATAGATCAAGATTTAGTAGTACGTGATTTAGCTCATTTAATACCTAGTTCAAATACTAAAATCGCTTATTTAAAACATAACTACTTACCTTTATATAGCCAACATTTTATTGAGGAATTGTTGATAGCAGCTGATGAGATTACGGCTTGATTAAGCATCTAGGGTTGTAGGGTGGAATAGCATAGCGTATTCCTCCTAGGTTAGGATTTTCCTGCTGAGGAATATATCCAACAAATTACAGTTTATTTAATGTCTTTATCAAAACTCAAGAGTTTTGATTGCAAAATACTATGTTTTAAGTCTGTATATGATGCGTGTCCAAAGTCTGCATTTCAAGGGCTACTTATAGGGGCATTGTCAGGTCAAAATCACCCTTCAGTTTGTGTTTCCCCACCTCTTTACGTATACTTCCGCTTCGCTTTCAGGTTCCAGAGGGTTTTTCAGACCTAATGGTTAAACGGGAAGTCGGTAAGGTTTATACCCAATCCGACGCTGCCCCCGCAACGGTATATAAGTAAAGTTTCATCTAGATGCCACTGTGTTATGCATGGGAAGGTGATGAAACAGGTTAACGCCACTTATGAGCCCGGAGACCGGCCCGATAGCATATTCGCAACAGCGGAGGGCTGTTTGGCAGAATGAATGCGTGTACTCGTGCGCTTCATCTTCTATTGTCCTTTGTTGTTATAACTAAAACTCTATGCGCGGGCGGCGCAGAGGACATCATGCAAAAAATTATAGCTAGCTCCATTTTACTTATGGGTTTTAATGCCCAATCACATGCTCAAAATAAACTTCCAAATGACGCTATAGAACTACCAAATGTTGTAGTCACAGCGACTCGTACAGAAACACCTGAAACAGAGATCGGCTCTGCGATTACAGTTGTTACGGCTAAAGATATTGCCGACAAAAATATTAATAATGTCGCAGATGCCTTACGAACAGTACCTGGCTTAGATGTTGTACGAGCAGGAGCGGTAGGTCAACAAACCTCGGTGTTTATGCGAGGCGCTAATTCAAATCACACTTTAGTATTGGTCGATGGCGTGGAAATGAATGATCCTTCCAGTCCTACCGGTGCTTTTGATTTCGCATTCTTACAAACGGACAATATAGAACGGATTGAAGTGGTGCGCGGTGCTGCAAGTGCGGCTTTTGGTTCTGATGCAATAGGTGGCGTTATTAATATCATCACCAAAAAAGGTACGGGTAAAATTAAGTTGACTGCAGTTGCAGAAGGCGGTTCGTATGGCACTTGGAAAACAGGTGGTAATATTTCTGGCGGTACTGAACGGGTTAATTACAGTTTTGATGCTTCTCGATTAGAGACTGCCGGCTTTTCGTCTGCCGATAAGAACTTAGGCAATGTAAAACCCAATGGCTATCGAAATACTAATCTGAGTGGACGTACTGGTTTTAAGGTAAATGAAGCTTTAGATTTAGGTGTTACCCTGAGATATGGCGAGGGTAAGTCATTTTTAGATAATGGCGGTGGCAAGGGCGCAGATGATCCAAATTCTTATGGAACCTTTAATGAATTGTTTACTCGAGGTTTTGGGCATCTAAAGCTTTTTGATGGTTTTTGGGAGCAAACAGTTGGAGTAGCTTATAGTCGTACAGATAGAAGCAATAAAAATGGACTAGATCCACTTAATAATTTTAGTTCAGCTGCGACTAATTTAGGTGAGAAAGTAAAGCTGGATTATCAAAATATCTTACATGTGCATAAAACCAATACTGTTATGTTGGGTATTGATGAAGAAGCCGATAGTTTGAGTAGTTTTGCAAGCTCGGATTATCCAGCTTGGAGCTATACTTCTAGTGCGTCAATCCCTTTAAAAACTATGAATACCTTAGGTTATTATTTACAAGATCAGATAAAGTTGTTTGATCGTTCTTTTACAACCTTGGGTGTTAGATATGATGATAATAATCGTTTTGGTGGTCATGAAACTTGGCGGGCTAATGAACTTTATACCATTAAAGAAACAGCTACGCGTTTAAAGGCTAGTTATGGCACAGGTTTTAAAGCGCCTACCTTAAACCAATTGTATGACACGATTTATGGTACGGGTAATCCCAATTTAAAGCCTGAAACCAGTCGTGGTTGGGATGTTGGTGTTGAACAAGATGTCTTTAAAAAATTCAGTACCTTAGGTATTAGTTATTTTGAGAATGCATTTGATAATCTTATTCAGGCAAATGCGGCACCTTATGTAAATCAAAATGTTAATAAAGCCAAAGCTAATGGTATTGAGACTTTTATGGAAATGCGCCCGATAACTGATTTGACGCTCCGCAGTACCTATACTTATCAAGACGCCAAAGACCTAGATACTGGTAATCAATTGCTACGTAGGCCTAGAAATAAAGCAAGCTTCGATACCGATTATCGTTTTCTTGAAAAGGCACATGCTCATGTTAATGTGTTAATGGTCGGACAAAAAGCCGATTATGCGAGTACTGTGGCGGGTTATGTCATGCTTAATTTAGCTGGCAGTTATGATATTCATAAAAACGTGCAGATTTATGGCCGTATTGATAACGTGCTTAATAAACAGTATGAAGAAGTCTATGGCTATGGGACTTCAAGTGTTGCAGGATATGGCGGAGTCAAATTAAGCTACTAGAACTATTTATACTGACTTATTTATGATGGGTAGGAACTTTTTTCTTTATATCCATTATAATAACCAACAACCCCTATATTTTT
>CAIZMK010000024.1 GCA_903934035.1 uncultured Methylococcaceae bacterium | reverse complement strand
TTCCCCCTTTGTAAAAGGGGGATCGAGGGGGATTTTATTAAGTCATAGATTATTGATATTTAATAATAATTTTTTAATAGATCAAATCTCCCCTAACCCCTCTTTGCTAAAGAGGGGAATAAAAAGAATACTTTCACAGTCGCCGTCGCTACATCCCAGCCTACATAATACGTAGGCTGGGATGAGGTACGAATCCCAGCATTTAGAACCGATTAAGATGATTAGGTAACTCGCAAAAAATAAAATACCCCTATAGCCTCTGAGCATACCCTATAAGATGAGGGGTTTATTATTGCGTTTTACCTTACTTGTGTAGATACCTATGGTTATAATGCACAGCAGGCTAAGACCATAGAAAGTACTGTACAAAATAGTGTAAAAGACGAGCTCATGATAAAATCACAAGTCTTGAAAGTAGTGCCTCTTTTGTTTAGAAGCGGGCAACATTAATTTTAATGCCAAATGTTTATTTAGTCGTTGAGAACTTATAGTAATGAAAATTCGTCCCCTCTTAGTTAGTTCATTGTTGTTGACTATGCTCGTCGGCAATACTTATGCAACCACATATTCCTTACCCCATATTAAAGGCGATAGAGTGGTTGCTTCATCTACTGGTGAGACGGTCACGATAACAGTTGAGCAAGACCAAACCTTACTGGATATCGCTAAACGCTTTAATTTGGGTCAAACTGAAATTGTCACCATCAATCCGGGACTTGATCGCTGGCTAATAAAAAAAGGTACGGTAGTACGTTTACCTAATAGAAGGATATTGCCTGATTCACCGCATGAGGGTATCACCTTAAATGTCGCTGAATACCGTATGTATTATTACCCTGCTGATCAGTCAGGTACCGTACGGTCATATGCGCATGGCGTTGGTAGACAAGATTGGAAAACGCCTTTAGGTAAAACCAGTATCATTAAGAAAGTTAAAGATCCTGCTTGGCATCCACCTGAATCAATTCGACGTGAACATGCCGCGAATGGTGATCCCTTACCAGAAATTGTGCCGCCAGGCCCGCATAACCCCTTAGGTGCTTACGCTTTGTATCTTAATTTACCGGGTGACTACCGTATACATGGAACCGATATTGATAAAATATTTGGTATCGGTATGCAGATTACTCATGGTTGTGTACGTATGTATCCTGAAGACATCAGTGCTTTATATCAGTCAGTTGACGAAGGTACCCCTGTTTATATAGTCAAACAACCTGTAAAAGTAGGCTGGTTAAACAACGTATTGTATGTTGAAGCACATCCCGATTTAGAAGGTGAAGAAAAAACCCAAGATGAGCGCTATGCGATCGCCTTATCTTTAATAAGACAAGAAAATAATCAAGTGCTTCCTGATTTTGATCAAGTAATTTTGAATAAAGCACTTAAAGACTTAGACGGTACACCTACTCCAATTTATGAAAGATTGCCGCCTTTAGAGGGTGAAGTCATAGATCCAGTAGCGAAGGCCGTGCCTATTATTAAAGCTCCCACTATTGTTTCTGGTGTAGTTAGTAAAAAACCGCAGACTGCTAAAGCAAAATCGACAGAGCTTGCTGCGACTAACAAAAAAACAAAGCCAGCTTCATTGCAAGCAGCTAATGATGTAAAGAAGATCCCAGCAAAGCCGGTTAGCAAAGACAATAAAGCTAATAAACCTGCTATTAAAACGGCTAGTAATAGCCGTTCATCAGGTGGTTCACTAGGCGGCTATTATCATGGGGATTAAAGCTAGATTAACCTCCAAAGCGTTAATATAAAGTCAGTTTCAATAGCAAATTCTTCGCTATTATTAAGCGCTAGTTGAGTTTCTTCATTAGCGTGCCAAGCAAAGGGTGTCATTTGTAATAATGACGCTCTTTGCTTGGCATCAGGACTTATTTTGTAACTGATACGTTGTGTGGTTAAGCGATCAAAGCCCAGTGGTGCAATACTTTCTTCTGCGTGCGCTTTGACTTCGTTATATATAAATTCTTTTAATTGCCAAAGATGACGGGGGCCTGGTGTTACGGTTAACAAATGACCGTTGCTTTTTAATACACGCTGGAGTTCTTGATCATCTGACGGGGCAAATATTCTTAGCACCATATCAAAGCTTTGATTGGGATAGGGTAGGCGGTTACAACTACCGACAATAAATTTTGTGCTGGTTTGTTTTTTAGCTGCAGCAGCCACTGCAAACTTAGCTATATCAACACCTTGCATGCTGAGTTGCTCACTACTCTTGCAATATTCAACGATCTTTCTATTGTAATAGCCTTCACCGCAACCTAAATCTAATAAAGACAGTTTTTGTTGCTGTCTTGGAACGACATCAATCATCATCGCTACGGCTTTAGCCATAGGTTCATAAAATCCCGCTTCTAAAAATTGCCGCCTAGCGGTCATCATGGCTTTGTTATCGCCAGGTTCTTTAGAATGTTTAAATTGTACGGGCAATAAATTTAAATAACCCTCTTTGGCTAGATCAAAACTATGCTGTTGTGGGCAGGCGTAACTTTTACCGCTAGCCTGTAAGAATAAAGCTTCGCTACAGACTGGGCAGCAATATAAAGGTGTAGATTGGGTAGATGATGGCAAAATAAAGATTACGCTTTGGAGTTGAATTAAGCTTATTTTATAACGTGAGTAATTATTTTAATACCTTTAGGCTGCTTAGCTTTGTTATAAGGTCTTAAGTTGATAGCCGGTAGTTTTAGTATTTTAAGTTTGCGGTCAGCTCCTAGTCGGCTTCTTAATTTATATTGGGAGCGCTTTATATCTGCTAAAGAGCATGTTATACCGTTTAGGATAATTCTTTAAAGTTGTGAGGATGGCTTCGCTATGGCGAATAGCAAGTGGTAGCGAATTAGGTTGCATCTGGTTATTAGTCTTAACCATTGATAATGTAAGGATAATTATGTAGACTCAGCTTTCGTTCTAGTTAAATGACAATAATAATTCAATTCTGAGACTTACTGGGGAGCAGTTATGACTACTATAAATAATGCACGTCGTCGTTTTATGATTCAATCTGGACTAGGTTTGCTGGCATTATCAGGCATGCCTAGTTTTTTGCAAGCTATGGAAGCTATGAAGGAAATGCCCAGAATACTCGCTCGTAAGGCTAATCCTAATTTTAAGGCTGACGTAGAATTTGATTTGTATTGTAAACCTAGCAAGGTTTCAATATTAACGGGAGCTGAAACACAAGTCTTGCAATATAGCGCTGTGTTAAAAAAAGGTCCTAAAGAAACCCTAGTCGATATTCCTAGTTCTTATCTGGGGCCCATTATCCGTTTACAAAAAGGCCAAAAAGTTCGTATCGTTTTACATAACGGTTTATCTCAAGTTTCAGTGACTCACTGGCATGGTTTACATGTGCCTGCTGAGATGGATGGTCATCCTATGTATGCTATTGATTCAGGAGGAACTTTGGTTTATGAATTTGAAGTACTTAACCGCGCGGGTATGAATATTTATCATCCCCATCCTCATGAAGCTACAGCAAAACAAGTTTATCAAGGGCTTGCGGGTGCTTTGTTTGTTCATGATGAAGAAGAGGATAAATTGGAATTGCCTACTGGGGAATATGAAATTCCCATCGTCATTCAAGATCGTTCATTTGATGAGCAAAATCAATTGAAATATGTTCGTAACAAGCATGATCGTATGCTTGGTTTTTATGGAGATCGTATACTGGTTAATGGGCAGTCTGATGTAAGGGTTGATGTGGCTAGTCGTGCTTATCGCTTGCGAATTTTAAATGGCTCTAATGCCCGTATTTATAAATTAGCTTGGGATGATGGAACTCCACTTACAGTTATAGGTGTAGATGGCGGTTTGCTTGAGCAACCAGAAGTTAAGGCTTATGTTATGTTGGCACCCGGTGAGCGGTTAGATGTTTGGGCAGATTTTAGTGGGCGTAGAGTCGGTTCTGAATTAATCCTTCGTAGTCTTGCCTTTTCAGGCGTATTGCCCAGCATGGCTCAAGGTATGGGTAATATGATGCAGGCTAATGCGTTGCCTGTGGGTAGCGATTATCCGATATTTAAAGTTCGTGTCACTCAGAGCGTGAGTGATAGTCCTAAGTTGCCTGCAAAATTATCATCATTTCCTCGTTATCATACTAAGGATGTCGCTAATCCAGAAAAGCCAGTACCCATTGCTATTTCAGAAAGTCCTATGGCAATGCTGCTCAATGGGCGCGCCTATGCAGATAATGACTTTCAAGAATTTGAACGTATTAAGTTAAATACTTTGCAGTTGATAGAAATATTTCATGCTCATGGCGGCATGGGTATGGGGCATAAAGGTGGTGGCATGGGTATGATGGGCGGCATGATGTCTATGGCTCATCCGATACATTTACATGGGCAACAGTTTCAGATTATTAGTCGTAGCGTAAGTTCCGAAAAAGCTAGCGATTACGAGACGGTTAGGCACGGCTTTATTGAATCTGGCTTAAAAGATACGGTGTTGGTTATGCCTGGCGAGAGTGTTCGTATTATTAAGCCATTTCAAGATTTTAAGGGTGTCTTTATGTATCATTGCCATAATCTCGAGCATGAAGATATGGGCATGATGCGTGAATTCTTAGTTGAATAATCACTTCAGACTATTTTAGGCAAAAAAAATGCTCATCCCTCCCCAAGGATGAGCATTGAAAACCCTTTTCAGAGTTTTGAAATAATATGGCTATGCCGGGCCATATTACTTCCGTCTTGCCGTTAACCACAAACCAGCAAGACGGTTAAATAATGACACAATAACTTTTTAAAAAAAATACGTAGAAATACCTAGTTATGGATTTATTTCCTTAAATACTATCTAATTAACGACTTTTTGACTTATTTAGTGCTTGCTAAAGTTGAGCATAAGTCCTTTTATAGAATAAACATGACAGTTAATACACCTAGCATTGAACTTCCTATTTGGCCTTATGTTTACGGCGATCCTTCTGGTTCTGGAAAAATTCGTAGTTGTCCTGAAGATTTTATTGTAATGGAACATCTCTCCTTTGAACCTTCAGGAGAGGGTGAGCATGTTTTTTTATGGGTTCAAAAAACGGGAGAAAATACGGATTATGTGGCTAGGCAACTCGCAAAATACGCCAGTGTAAGGCAGCGAGATGTTAGTTATGCTGGATTAAAAGATCGTCATGCGGTCACTACTCAGTGGTTTAGTGTGTGGTTGCCGGGTAAGGCTGATCCTGATTGGGTTGATTTTGAGACAGAATCAATCAAAGTGATAAGAACTATTCGTCATGCTCGAAAATTAAAACGTGGCGTTTTATCCGGCAATAGCTTTAGATTAATTATTCGTCAATGGCAAGGCGATAAAGACAAGACTAATGAACAATTAGAGGTGATGAAAAAAGAGGGGATAGCTAATTATTACGGCCCTCAACGATTTGGTCATGCCGGTCAAAATATCAACAAGGCTTTGGCATTGTTTCAAGGGGCTAGTGCTGGTAGAGAACAGCGTAGTTTGTATTTGTCAGCGGCACGCTCATTTTTGTTTAACTCTATACTAGCGTATCGCGTTAGTCATAAAAACTGGAATCAGGCCTTGGCCGGCGACACCTATCAATTTGACTTGTCCCATAGTAGTTTTAAATCAGAACAAGCTGATGCAGAAATTTTACGTCGCTTAGCAAATCAAGAAATACATCCTACAGCTACATTATGGGGTAGGGGAGAGTTGAGTGTTTGTGCCGATGCCCTAGCTATTGAACAAGCGGTCATAGATACTTACCCCGCATTAGCTCAAGGTTTAATTAATTGTGCAGTTGATAGTGATCGACGTGCATTGCGAGTTAATGTGCAGAATTTAGAATGGCAATTTATTGACGATACTAGCTTGGAGTTAAGTTTTACCTTGCCACCAGGCAGTTACGCTACAGCAGTATTGAGGGAGCTAATAACTGACTGAAAAAGGAGAGATTTAATAAAACCAGGCATCAAGTTTTTGTAGGGTGGGTTAGCGATAGCGTAACCCAACATTTCCTGATGCACTGTGTCGGGTTACGCTATCGAGACTGTGAAAGTATTCTTTCTATTTCCCCCTCTTTAGCAAATAGGGGCTAGGATAGATTTGGTATAATAAAAATAATCTATAAGTATCAGTAGTCTATGACACAATAAATCTCCCTCGTTCCCCCTTTTACAAAGGGGGACGCTAAAATCATAATACTTTCATAGTCTCTAACGCTAACCCAGCCTACAGATTTTGATCATTGTTCGTAAATGATAGTGCCACCGCCTATGGCTTCCTCCATTATTGCAGCAATA
>CAIZMK010000023.1 GCA_903934035.1 uncultured Methylococcaceae bacterium | reverse complement strand
TTGTGTAGATACTTATGAGACTGTGAAAGTATTCTTTTTATTCCCCTCTTTAGCAAAGAGGGGTTAGGGGAGATTTGATCTATTAAAAAATTATTTTTAAATATCAATAACCTATGACTTAATAAAATCCCCCTCGATCCCCCTTTTACAAAGGGGGAAGCTAAAATCATAATACTTTCACAGTCTCTAGTGCTTATCCACCCTACAGATCTTTGTTTAAACTTTGTTTATATACCTCTGGCATAGGAGTCTACCTATGCCGGAAACGCTTTGCTCGCTGTCGCTCGTAAAGTCTTATTCCGGCCTACAATTATTACAACTACTTATACGGCCTAGAATGTGGCTAGGAGGTGCATCATTCATAAACGATGCTTTTCGATTACCGTAGGGCGACCAAGAACACCACAATTCCAGCAGGAAAATCGTTATTTATATGGCTAAAATAATATTGAGCGCGTTTGTGTATCATATTAATACTCCTTAAAGCTATAAAAATGCAGATATTTAGCTAATACAGCCTTGCGAAAGGCTTTAGCTTTCATCAGCCAACAATTGGGGTGTCGTCATAAAAAAAGACTTCGCCACTGGCAATATCATGAATGCCACCGATAATCTCGATTTCGCCCTTTAGGATCATTTCATTTAAAATAGGGCTGCGCTCAATAATGGCATGTACCGTTTTTCTTACATTAAGAGCAGCTACTTTTTCGACAAATGCCTCATTATTAGAATTGCGATTTTTTGTCACCGATGTTTCAGCGTAAACTGCAGGTAGTATTTTACTTAGCAGCGCAGTTAGATTGCCCATTTCCAGATGATCGCATGCACCTTTTATCGCGCCGCATGTGCTATGACCCAAAACCACAATTATCTTCGCCCCTAATATTTTGCAACCAAATTCCATGCTACCTAAAATATCTTCATTGATGATATTTCCAGCAATGCGTACGCTCAGCACATCACCTAAACCCTGATCGAAAATCAATTCCACTGAAGTCCGAGAATCTATACAGCTTAAAATAATCGCAAACGGATGTTGTCCTTCTGTGGTTTCATTGACCTGTTGCAATAGGTTGCGGTTTACTTTAAGGTTATTTAAAAAGCGTTTATTGCCTTCTTTTAATAAGTCCAAGGCCATAAACGGAGTAATGGAAGCTTGTAATTCTTTGGTTAATGTTTTCATGTTTTAATTTCAACTTCTTGGTTAGTGGCATTTATCCTAACCCCGTAACCTTTCAACAAGCTTTCACAATATTAAGAGCTCATGAAGATTTTATTAATAGAGGACGATGCTGTTCTAGCCGACGGTTTGACGCATACCCTGCGCAATAGTGGTTATTCGGTGACCTCCGCGACAAGCGGCGGTTACGCGAAACAATTGCTGCTGGCCCAAGATTTTGATTTGATCATACTGGATTTAGGCTTGCCAGATATGGATGGGCTGGAACTACTGCGTAAACTGCGCAGCCGCAAAATCCAACTGCCGATTTTAATCTTGACAGCACGTGACGGTGTCAATGATCGGATCACTGGCATTGAGCAGGGCGCTGACGATTACATGACCAAACCCTTTGAGCTAAGAGAATTGGAAGCCAGGGTGCACGCATTGATTCGACGCTGTTACGGTGGCTTTAGCAATGACATTATGATCGGCCGTCTTACGTTGGACTCTCATAATCATCAGGTTTTGGTCGATGGCCAGAGTATCAGGTTGTCGGCGCGCGAATACGGTGTACTAGAAATCCTACTAATACAAGCCGGAAAAGTCGTCAGCAAAGACCGCATTGCACAACGATTAGCTGTGGACGGCGAGGCGCTGACCGATAATGCCGTAGAAATATATGTGCATCGATTGCGCAAACGCATCGAATCCTATGGTACGGTGATTAGAACTGTGCGTGGCCTTGGCTATTTATTGGAGCGCTCGGATGAGCAATAAACGGCGCAGCCTAAAAACTGAAATCTTACTGCGATTGGCGATTCCGCTCATTTTATTTATCAGCATCGAATCCGTGCTGTCCTATTTTGTTACCTTGCATCATGTCAACGTGGCTTATGACCGCTGGCTACTTGATTCAGCACGGTCATTAACCCAGGAAATTAAGGTGCGCAATGGTAAGTTGTTGGTTGAATTGCCTCCGGCTGCTCTGGAGATTTTCAAATGGGATGAATCGGACAAAACCTATTTTAAAATCATCGCTGAACAACAAGGCATGCTGGCTGGCGATGATTTTGTACCCGAGCCGCACGATGTAGAAACCGATTGGATACGCCCCGTTTACTTTGATGACGAGATGTATGGAGAACAAGTCAGGGTGGTGTCCATGTTAATTACGCCTGAGCATAGTTCGGAAAAGGTATTTGTCCACGTCGCCGAAACCTTGAATAAACGGCACAACATGATGATAGATATTTTGCTGGCAGACCTTCTGCCGCAATTGACCTTGGTGTTGCTAACAGGGATTTACTTGCTGGTCGGAGTAAAACGAGGCTTGCAACCTTTGCATACATTGGCCAATGAAATCGCCAAACGTTCATCGCGCGATTTAAGACCTATTCCAGAGCAACATGTGTTTTTGGAAGTACGGACACTGACCGATACCATCAATGATTTACTAGGGCGATTAGGCTTAGCCATCGCCACTCAACAACGTTTTATCGCCAATGCCGCGCATCAATTACTCACCCCATTGGCAGGTTTAAAACTGCAAGTCGAACGCGCCCAGCGTGAACAGGATTTATCTACAATGAAGCCTGTATTAGCGCATATCGAAAGTTGCGCAGACCGTATGTCGCACCTGACTACTCAGCTATTGATATTAGCAAGATCAGAACCCATTGACGGTGATTATGAATTGCGGCCGGTCGATTTGTGCCAATTAGCTAAAGAAACCTGCATAGATTGGGTACCCAAAGCCTTGCAACGAAATATAGAACTCAGTTTCGAAGGCTTAACGCAGCCACTGACCGTGCATGGCGACGAGGTTTTGTTGCGGGAATTGCTAGCAAACTTGTTGGATAACGCTATTTGTTATGGTCATGACCAAGGTAATATTTTAGTTAAAGTCGAGTGCTATCCATCACCTCGATTGAGTGTCGAAGATGACGGTATCGGAATACCGGAGCTTGAAATGAACAAAGTATTTGAGCGATTTTATCGTATCCCCGGAAGCCCAGGCGACGGCTGTGGGCTGGGGTTGGCTATAATCAAAGAAATTGCCGATCTGCATAAAGCACAGTTTCAGTTAAGTCGTACCAGTGCAGCAGGCGGTACCCAAGCTAATCTAATATTTAAGAACTTTTAGAAACAAACCGGTTTGTTGGCTTAGGGAAAAAACAATATTGAGAGTATAGGATGCGCTTCACTATCGTTCAGCACATCCTATAAAAAATATTAGTTTATTATTTTGTCTCACCTTAAGTTGATAACTCAAGATTATTATTAATTCCCCACACATTTAATCGCCCCCTACTAAAGATCATTGAATAAAGGGTATGCGACGGCATAAACTTTGAAAGGTTACTGAAAGCTAGCAATGTTAAACTACTACACTAATCATTTTAAATCTTGATGGTTAATTTTTTTGTAGCTCAATCTTAACGTACAATTGGTGCTTTTAAACCACCAGACAACAGTGATTAAGGAACATAAAAATCATGGGAATACTCAGCCTATTGCTCTGGACACCAGCGACTGGCGTCTTACTGCTTGCTTTAACGCCCAGCCAGCATATTCAAATAATCCGCTACATCGCTCAACTTTTTTCCGCCATTGCTTTTTTATTAGTTTGCTGGCTGTTACACATTTATGACACACACGATGCCCAGTTACAGCTTAATGAATACTTCCCCCTGAATCCTAGACTGGGTAGTGCTTATGCGCTGGGCATAGACGGGCTATCATTACCTATGTTGGTGCTGGCGACCTTACTCACTTCGATAGCTTTACTAGCTTCCTTCACTATATCGAGCAGCGTCAAAGCTTATCACATCAGCTTACTTCTGCTCGAATTCGGCATGTTGGGTGTATTTCTAGCTCAAGATTGGGCACTATTTTATATCTTCTGGGAAATAACCCTGATTCCGCTGTTTTTTTTAATTGGCCGTTGGGGCGGCAAACGACGACACACTGCCAGTCTTAATTTCGTGCTGTATACCATGGGCGGTTCAATTTTTATGCTAATGAGCTTACTGGCAATCAGTCAGTATGATCTTGAACATGGAGGCTCATTAATGTCATCGATGCATCAGGCAGCGCAAGATATGCCTCGGTTTGAACAGGTCTTAGTACTACTCGGTTTTGTGATCGGTTTTGGCGTCAAGATGCCTATTTTCCCACTACATGGTTGGCTACCTTTGGCTCATGTTGAAGCACCCAGTCCAATCAGTATTTTGCTGTCGGGTATCTTACTTAAAATGGGCGCTTACGGTTTAATTCGTGCAGTAGTCATGCTACCAGAGGCAGCAAAACTGTTACAACCCTATTTGATTTTTATAGGATTATTCGGCATGTTTTATGGCGGCCTATTGGCTTGGCGACAAAGCGATCTTAAAGCTATGATCGCCTACTCTTCAGTCAGCCATATGGGTATTGTATTACTAGGCATTGCAACATTAAACAAGGCAGGCCTTACCGGCGCAGTGCTACAAATGTCCGCTCACGGCTTAATTGCCGGCGCATTATTTTTGCTTGTTGGCTTGTTATATGAGCGCACCCACACTCGCAACATTCAGGATTACAGTTCATTAATTAAAGTAATGCCTCGCTTTGCAGTATTCATGACCTTAACACTGTTAGCCGCGACCGGCTTGCCTGGGTCGGTGGGGTTTATTGCCGAACTGCATACCCTGATCGGCGGATTTAGTGCCATGCCCAACCTTGGTTGGAGCTTAGGTTTAATGATCTTTTTCAGCGTCAGTATCTTAATCGGTGCCGCTTATGCTATCCGAACCATCAGCCTATTATTTACTGGACCGACTAAACTTTCGATGCAGGCACTTGAAGATTTGAGATCACCTGAGTTATTAGCGACTGGGATACTGGTATCTAGTATAGTTTTGCTAGGCTTGTTTCCCACGCCGTTACTCGAACTGTCTAGCTCAACCATTAATCAGATGAGCACAGTGATTAACCAAAGAATTTTGCAGGAATAGCGATGTACGAGTCTTCTTTAAATTTACGCGAACAGATAATTTCTGCGCTGAATCATCTCGATCATGTGCTACCAGGGCAAGCCCCAATACTTGACTTCGTACATCATAATACTTTGCATGGTTTCCAGCATCTCCCCTTTGACCAAGCTTTAGCTGAATTCGAAGCCTTAACTGGCATTTGTTGCTATCTTCCCGAACATCAAAACAGAGCGTTTTATCAGCAGGGGCGTATTAATGATCGCAACTTAGTTGACGCATTTGCAAGACATCCGAATTTGCAGGCAGAGCAAATCGTGTGCAGACTTAAAAATAGTACTATCACCCGTCAGGATATTTACCGTATCGCGCTGTTATTTGATTTACAGGCGACCAATATCAACCAGTTGAACTGGCAAATAGAAGAAATGGCTGCATTAGAGATAGTTCAGGCCGATGTACCAGACCCTGTAAAACAACATTTACTTGCCACCGACCCTAAGGTTATACGTCAATTATGGCAACTCATTTTAACCAAGCTAGGTTTGGAGCATGCGGCTTTACACCCAGAGAATATGTTGGATTTATCCGTAGAACAAGCCGAAAACTGGTTATCTAAAAGTCAAGCAACTATGCATAATAGTCCGTCTTTAACTCCTGCTCCTGACAAAGTATCGACCACAATAATCCGCCAGCAAATGCATGAAAAAGCAGGGGCTTTACTTGATGGATTACTGGGGAAAATTGGCGAAGAAATTAGTTTACGAGGTTTTATTCTAGCCTTAACAGGCACCGATATTCTCGAGGCCATCAGACCTCAATTGGCACGCTTTTGTGCATCAGGACTCGACGAAGGCGTAGCCGCATGGCAATTGCCAGAGCGTGGTCATTTAGGTCTTTATAGCGCTTGGCGAATGACCGTTGTCTATGATGCCAATCCTTTTTTACATGAATTAAAGGACTGGCAACAGATTGTCGAAGAATTACCCGAAGAGGCCATTGATACCATTATTCTTCAACTTGAACACCTAGAAATACCCCAAGCACAATGGGATGGTTATCTTCGCCGACTAGCGTTAGAAATACCGGGCTGGTCAGGTTTGATCAACTGGAGGCAACATCACCCCGGTTATCAAACCAGCAATGATGCCAAACCTACCTTAGCCGATTATTTAGCGATCCGCCTGACTCTGGATCGCTTATGGCTGAATCAAATATGTCGCGACACATGGAAAATCGAAGCCAAGCTTAGTTCAATCAAAGGTTATTTTCGAAAAAACCTATCGGAACTTATGGTGCGCAACAACCTATATCAAGACGGCTTACCCGAATATTTGGCTCACCGAGCAGAATCATTAATTTTACACGCAGGCTCAGAACGTTACGATCGCATTGATTGGCAACAACTTGCCGACCTTATTTGGACTTGGCATAACAGTCCATTAGCCACTAAACATCAGACACACCAAGCGCATAACAGTGGCTGGCGTTTATTTCGTTTATGTCAGCACTTGGGTATTAACGCCACGGATTTAAAAGCACTAGAAGCACAAGATTTACAAACCATGCTAGTCGTGCTGGATGAGTTCCCATTGAGTGAACGAGGTAAAGTTTGGCTAACCGCTTACGAACACCATTACCGTGAGGATTTTTTTCAAGCCTTGCATGCTAATCATCAACGAGGTCGTTGGGCGAAGCGTGAAATACGCCCGCAAGCGCAAATCATTTTTTGCATGGATGATCGAGAAGAAGGTTTTCGGCGTCATCTTGAAGAACTTAACCCCGCCATTGAAACCCTAGGCGCGGCTGGTTTTTTTGGAGTTGCTATGAACTATAAAGGTCTAGACGATAGTAAATTAACTCCCTTGTGTCCGGTGGTAGTCACACCTGTGCATGAAATTCAGGAAGTCGCTCAAGCCGGCAATGAATCAATATTACACAAACACAAACGTGGTCGTATCTTGAAGCTATGGATTGCTAAGCAAGCACATCAAAAACTGCGCAGTAATCTACTATTATCGCATCCAATTATTAATACCTTTGCACCCGTTACTTTGGTCAGCTTATTAACCAAGTCTTTGTTTCCGAGTTCACATCAACGCCTAATTTCTAAGCTAGCCCAGCGAATCTCTCCAGAAGTTAAAACACAACTACTGTTTACCTCTAAAGATGAGACCATTGCGACACTCGAGCATCCAAAACTAGGTTTTACTGATCTAGAGCAGGCCAATCGAGTTGCTGGTTTTTTGCGTAATACAGGACTTACCTACCAATTTTCTGAGTTGGTGATTCTTATGGGACACGGCTCAGTAAGTCAGAATAATCCGCATTTAGCCGCCTACGATTGCGGCGCATGTAGTGGTCGTCATGGCGGTCCTAATGCTAGGATTTTTGCGGCAATGGCTAATCGACCTAAAGTTCGCCGACTACTTGAAGAGTTAGGCATCACTATCCCCGCTGACACTTGGTTTATCGGTGCTGAACATAACACCTGCAATGAAGAAATTAGCTGGTACGACTTAGATCAACTTCCCAATGAACGCTTGAGCCGATTTAAAAAATTGCAACAGGAATTAAGTCATGCTCAAGGAATGTCGGCACAAGAACGCTGCCGTAGACTAGTTTCAGCACCTCGTAAACCCACGCCTAAACAAGCCTTGGCACACATGGAAGAACGTGCTAGCGATTTCTCTCAAGTGCGACCTGAATTAGGCCATGCTACTAATGCTTCGGCGGTTGTCGGTCGTCGCTCACTTACGCAAGGTGCTTTTTTCGATCGACGGGTATTTCTTATTTCCTACGATCCTACTCAAGACCCCGATGGCAAAGTGCTAGAAACTATTTTGCTGGCAGTGGGGCCTGTGGGTGCAGGTATCAACCTTGAATATTATTTTTCTACCGTCAACAATGAAAGTTTTGGCTGTAGTTCTAAAGTGCCGCATAACGTCACAGGGTTCTTTGGTTTAATGGAAGGAGCCAGTAGCGATTTACGTACCGGACTCCCTCAGCAAATGGTTGAGATCCATGAACCCATGCGCCTCTTGCTTTTAGTCGAAGCTAAAACGTCGGTACTAGAACAAATCTATCATCGCCAAGAAAGCATTAGAGAATTAGTTGGGGGTGGATGGCTACAACTGAGTGCTAAAGATCCGGATACCGGAGAAATTTTATTATTCCAAACTAACTCTGGTTTTGTGCTTTGGCAACCTGAACCAAAGGATTTAGCGATGCACGAAAACTCCCCTGCTTGTTATAAAGATCAAACGCTACCCGTCGCACCGGCATTGATTAAACAACCTGAACAATTAGGAGCGATTTAATGGATGCCTTAGTCCTATTAATTCCTTTGTTACCTCTGACCGCCGCATCAATTGTCGGCATCGGACAATTATTTGACATGATACAGGGGGAATTAGACGAATCTAAAACCAGCCATATTGCTAGCTGGGCTAGCTATCTATCTTGCTTGCTGGCTTTAATCTTATTAGGCTCAGATCTATTAGACAAAAACACGGGCTCATACACGCTAGGACATTGGTTGAACAGCGATACTCTAGATGTTCAATTAAACTTTATAACTAGCGGCTTTAGTCTCCGCTTGGCAGCATTATTTTCGGTAATTCTTGCTATTGTCATCCGCTTTTCGATTAACTATATGCATCGAGAACAAGGTTATCACCGATTCTTTTTTTTCCTGTGCCTTTTTGCCTTTGCTATACAACTCTTGGTCTTGTCAGGTAACGCTATTGTTACTTTTATAGGCTGGGAAGTTGCGGGGCTATGCTCCTACTTTTTAATCGCCTATGTTTATGAACGACCGGTTGCTGCGAATAATGCGACGCGTGTTTTTGTGACCAATCGTATCGGTGATGCTGGTTTTATCTTAGGCGTAGGTCTCAGTTATGCTTGGTTTGACAGTGTTAATTGGGGCGATATCACTGCTGCGTCTGAACACATAACAATAGCTAAAAGCACTGCGATTGCCTTATGTTTTGCGATTGCCGCATTTGCAAAATCAGCGCAACTGCCCTTTACTCCTTGGCTAGCAAGAGCAATGGAAGGACCTACCCCATCGAGTGCGGTATTTTATGGTGCAGTGATGGTGCATGCAGGTGTTTATCTAATCATTCTACTAAGGCCAATTTTTGAACAAGCACCCTTAGCAATGACTGTAGTTGCGATAGTTGGACTACTTACAGCTATTTATGGGTTTATAGTTGGATTAACTCAGACCGATGTTAAAAGCTCATTGATTTTTGCGACATCAGGCCAATTGGGGCTCATGTATTTGGAATGTGGCTTAGGTTTCTGGCAGATAGCTGAATGGCATCTTTGCGCTCATGCAGTGGTTCGTGGCTATCAATTTTTAGCCGTGCCCTCGCTGATGCATAATATGCAAAACTTATCTACGGATTCCTCACCTCGTCGTATTCCCGCTTGGCTTTATATGGCCTCACTACAACGCTTCTGGTTAGATCCAATGACTGATTGGGCGCTGATTAAACCGGTACGCTGTCTTGCTCATGATCTAAGCTACTTTGACGACCATATTATTGACTCAGCGATGGGAACGCCTGTTCCTGCAATTCAAGTTATATCATCATTAGCTCAACGAGAAGAACAGAGGATAGGTGCTCATTTGGATACTGAAGCCGATCACTTCGCATTAGGCACAGGTTTGGCTGGAAAACTCACACAATGGATGGCTGCCATCTTACATTGGTTCGAAAGTCACTTTGTTTTACGCGGCATTGGTCAAAATACAATTAATTATGGGCGTGAACTAGGACATATCGCCAATAGCTTTGAACAATACGTCTTAAGACCCCGATATTTGGTATTGTTTGTGTTTATAACATTGCTTGTTGCATTTTGAGGCTCTGATGGATATTACAGTTACACCTTGGTCTGAGTCAGCGGCTTTTCCGTTACTCACGACAATGACCCTAGTTCCCTTAGCCGCCATGATTGCCATCTTATTTTCACCATCATCAAAGATTGCATTGCGTTTTGGCTTTGCTGGAACGCTAGTGACGGTAGGACTTAGCCTTTATCTGTTGGCTATTTTCGATGCAGCCCATTCTGGCATTCATCTGGTTGAACAGCTCCATTTTGCAGGTCTTAGTTATCATGTAGGCGTTGATGGAAGCAATATTTTATTTATCCCCCTGACCTCTGTTTTAACTTTATTGGCATTGATTTATACCTTAATTACTAGACATATCACTGACCGGTTATTTATTGCCTGCCTGCTAGGTTATGAAGCGATATTAATCGGGGCTTTTGTGGCACTCAATGTATTGCAGTTTTGGTTTTGGTGCCTACTAGAATTGATTCCTGTAGCAATACTAACCCTGCATGCAGGAACCGGTCAGAACCGCCGCTGGGTTGTCGGTAAGTTATTTCAATACTGGATCAGTGGCTTGCTAATGACCTTAGCAGGCTTTCTTTTACTCGCTTTCAATTTAATTGATTCGGAACATGCCTTAAGCTTCGATTGGCTAACTTTAAAACAAAATAATGCCTACTCACATAATCAAGTTTTTATTTTTGTGCTATTGTTTTTCGGTTTTGCAATTCGTATGCCCTTATTTCCATTTCATGGTTGGCTACCCGCATTAGCTGAACATGGCACAGCTGCCAGCGCTGCCATCTTTCTAGTAGGTTTAAAACTGGGAATTTATGCAGTAATTCGTTTTATTTTGCCAATGATGCCCGGCGTTGCGGAACAATGGTCAGGATTTGCAATAACATTGGGTCTAATTAGTATTTTTTATGGCGCCTTGCTGGCTCTGATGCAAATTAATATTCGCCGATTACTTGCCTTTGCTGTAATAAGTCAAACAGGCATGCTAACGATAGGTATATTTTGTTTTAACGAAAGTAGTTTAGAAGGTAGTTTATTATTGTCTGTGGCATACGGTCTAGCAACAGCCGGCATGTTGTTTAGCGTCGGCTTGATTTACGAGCGCACTCGCACCTCCTATTTGCCGAGGCTTGGTGGATTGATTGATACCAACGGCACCTTGGCATTGCTATTTTTGATTTCAGCACTCAGTACGATGGCCATGCCAGGCACACCAGGCTTTGACGCTGCGCACTTACTAGTTGAAGGGGTTATTGAAGAAGATGGTTGGTTACTAGCCATCGCTATTCTAATCGGCAATGTTATGTCTGCAGCCTTCTTATTATGGGCTTTTCAAAGAGCTTTTATGGCTAGCCCAACACGCTACAAACAACCTTATAGCTGCACTCATCACCCCATTTGGAATGAACGATTCATTACCGCCACGGTTTGTCTGTTGCTAATCGGTACCGGTTTTTACACATCACCTTGGCTGAATTTTATCGACCAAGATGCCTCTGCAATCAAGGCACAATTTCAAAAAAACGGTGCAAAAACCTCACTCAGTTCCCATGATTTTAAGGTAGAAAAAATTCGACCTTCTGATGCTGCCTCAAAGGATAATTAACATGAGTAATGCCAGTTTTCCTCTCTTAAGCCTGATTATTTTTGTACCCCTATTAGGTGCAATTATTGTCGCTTTAACTCGCAATATACCCTTGGCAAAAAACATTGCGCTGTCATTTGCTACGCTAGAATTGATCGCAACCAGTGTTTTAGTGGGATGTTTTGATTCCGAAAGCCATGGTTTTCAATGGGTCGAAAATTATGATTGGATACCTAGCCTGAATATTGAATATTTAATAGGTATAGACGGCATATCTGTATTATTTTTACCTATGTCTGCATTATTAACCTTAATGGCAATCCTCGCTTCATGGCGCTCTGTTCAGCATCTGACTCAAGTACATTTTGCTTTATTACTAGCGTTGGAAGGCGTGACTATCGGAGTATTTTTAGCGCTAGATATGGTGCTATTCTTTTTATTCTGGGAATTGACACTACCACCGATCTTCTTCTTAATCAGTTTATGGGGCATCGGTTCAGAGCGACGAAGCGCGGCGATCAAATACACACTATTCATGATGTTTGGCGGTGTACCTTTACTATTTGGAATTATTATACTTTCGGTCAATCATGCTACTGCCACGGGTGGCAGCATTCCCTTTGATTTGACTTTCAGTCTGCCAGTATTATTAGCAACTCCAGTACCCGAACATTTACAAGCATGGGTATTTATTTTGTTAGTGCTGGGCTTTGCGGTTAAAGCGCCGCTAGTGCCATTCCATACCTGGTTGCCAACAGTTGCTATGGAAGGCCCGACGCAATTAACAGCTCTATTGACGGGATTGAAGCTGGGAGCCTTCGGCATCATCCGTTTTGCAATGCCACTAGCGCCTTCAGCAGCCGCTCAATTCAGCTGGATACTAGGCATAATTGGCGCCATCACCTTGGTTTACAGTGCTCTAATTGCATTGCAGCAAACCAATCTGCGCCGTCTACTGGCTTATGCCAGTATCAGCCATGTGGGCTTAGTTATTGTTGGTATCACAAATTTGAATATACAGGGCTTGCAAGGTGCGATATTTCAATTATTAAACTTTACGATGGTTTCTGGCTCTCTCATGTTTGTGGCAGGGTTTATTCAGCACCGCTTAGGCAGTACAGAAACAATTCATCTGGGCGGCATAGCTAAAGTGATGCCACGTCTAACTTGTTTTTATTTTCTATTTACCTTGGCCAGCATAGGCCTACCTGGAACCAGCGGCTTTCCTGCCGAATTATTACTAATAATAAGCAGTTTACTTGCACATCCTGGCATCAGTATCGCAGTCCTAATCGGAGCAGTATTAAGCGCAGCTTATATGCTGTCCTTTACCCGCCTCGCCTTCTTTGGCCCTATCAGCCAGACTAGCGTCAAACAGATGTTGGATTTACGCGCTAGAGAACTTACATTACTGTGTCTATCAGCATTGTTAATCTTGGGCTTTGGTTTTTTCCCTAATAGCGTATTAAAAATTAATCAAACAGCGGCAGAGACCTGGTTAAGCAACATAATTCAGCAACCCGCATTAACCGAGACACAAAAATCTACGAAATATTGATATATTCTCGCTTCCTCACCTATTCTTCTTAGCTCTATGTGAATCATAGGGGGTAGCAATTCAATAAAATCGACACAATATGTGTAGCTTTTATTTTATCTACTATCAACTTAAGACGAGACACGATGCAAGTTTTGACCATTCGTCCTGAGCCTGTCGAAGGGTGTACGCTTAAGCCCTTCATGGTTATTTGAATTTTGGGATTCTGAGTTTTTGAGTAAACTTTAATTTAATATCCTTGACTATCAAACATAAAAAGGCAAAATCTTTATACGACTTACATTTTAGGGAACGCAATGCACACTGAACTTAGCACTATTGAAATCCTGCCAACTGC
>CAIZMK010000022.1 GCA_903934035.1 uncultured Methylococcaceae bacterium | reverse complement strand
TACTAATACGCCATGCTGGCTTTGTAGTGACTCATCGGCAATTACTTGAAAAAGTATGGGGACCCTCTTATGTTGAGCATAATCATTATTTACGCATATATATGGGGCAACTTCGTCATAAACTTGAAGCTGATCCGGCACGCCCAAAATATTTATTGACCGAAGCAGGTGTTGGTTATCGTTTGTCTGAAGGTGAGGGGAATTAAGTGGCTTTAAATATCTATTACAGAATTTATGATGTCCAATTTAGACTCAACAGAATGTTTTTTTTGTAATTTTTATAGTGTTCAGTTTCTAAACCATCCCTGTGTAGGTTTTTACCTAGGGAATTAAGCAACGAAGCTTGGTTTTTTCGACAAATTTACCGGTATTTATTCCTAAATATAAGGTATTCATCGCTTGAAATTGGGTATTTATGAGATAAGTAAAGGTTTTCAAGGAGTGAAATTGGGTATTCAGGACATGTAATTAGGTTGGCATGACATAAAATAGGGTTAGCAAGTCATGAAATCAGGTTTTCAAGTTATGAAATCGGGTATTCATGACATGAATATGGGTAATCTCTATATGCTAACCGCGAAATTCGCATTAAATTTAGGTTTTTTTAAAGGCTAATAGAAAATAGTCCTAATAGTTTGACCATCCCGAAATAAGCTAAACCTGTTGCAATACTTGCGATACCTAAACTTAACCAAAACTCAATACCCTGTCGTAACAATATCGGTAATGTTATAAATAATATCAAGGAGGGTAAAATAAGCCAGAAGATAGTATTGGAAAGGACTGCGACTTTGTCACTATTGCCCGTATCGAGATACAACCAAGCAAAGGCTAGCAATGAGGTAATGGGTAAAGAGGCTAGGGCGGCTCCCCAAAATAAATTCCTTTTAGTTAGCTCGACTATTGAAACAATGATTAAGGATGAAATAACAGTTTTTACTAAGTAATGCAGCATAATATTTAGTCATTTTAATGGTTATCAACTTGATGATCGATAGTCTAGCTTAAATGCTGGCTTTTGCGCAGACATGGGGCAAAGGACTAAGGGCAAAAGGCGAAAAAAAATTTAACCTATCTATGCCTTACGATGCTAACATCCTAGGCTTTAATCTTTAGCCCTTAGCCTTTTGTCTGCTCTAATCTGTATGAGTCTATTTTAAAACACTTAATTCAATCATGTTTTTTTCTTTATCATGAAAAGGCTGATAGGGTTCTTCTGAAACTATATCTGGGTTCATCTGAAAATAAATGTCCATTAATACCTCATCAAATTCTAAATAATTCTCAGCGATCACTGTAAAAAAAGAAAAGATAGCGTCACTTAATTTAGGACTGTTCACTACCAAACGAAGACCTTTATAAGGGTATTTTTTGCTACGTTTAGTAATTAGTTTTAGCGTTTTAACGACACTGACTTTGCAGCCGTATTTTGAGAGTAGGTTTAAGAACGTATTGGTGCATGTCTCCTTAGGCATATAAAACGGCAGGCAAATCACTTTAAAAAAAACATCGGGAGATGATAATAATATATTAGCCATATTTAAAGGCTCAGTCAGCTTTAATCTTTCATAATAAAACCGTCCTAGCAAATACCACTGCCTCTGAGTCAACATACTATTTGGATTAAACTTGCATACCGCTTGCTCAATGATATGTACCAAGCCTAAATCCGCTTTGGCTTTATTTGCTTTTACAGAGACAATTTCAATATTATCAGGGCAGTATCCACGCGTGTTATCCACTCTATCAACAGACCAATCAGTTAGTTCTTGAAGTGAATACGTAAAAGGTTCTTCAGTAATGGGGCAAACACCGTTAGTCTGCTGTAACTTTTCCATTAAATCAAATACAGTAATAGTTACTTCGTAATTTTTTCTTAAACAGCGGACTCTGAGACTCAGAAGTTTTCTTTCGAATTTGTTAGAGTGCAGTTTAGATACATTTTGGATTCTGCCAGCTTCAAAACCGTATTGAATTTGTTGTCGATGCTGTTCTTCAATTTGACTCATATCGATGGGTAAATCATAACGATAATGATCAAATCCAATCTCAAAAGCTAAATTGCACATAACAAGTCTCCAAAAACTATAACGATTCTAAAATTAATTTTATTGATTGCTACGTGGGTGGATCTATATCGGGCTGTTTAGGCCTATATAAAACTTCGCATAATGTATATTATGTTAAATTATTGCAATATCGGCATTATTAATCCACCATGAAACCTAAGCACGATAACGCCCTAACTTAAATTTACTAACTACGAACATACTTCGAGGCACTTTGCACAGACAAAAGGCTCAGAGCGAAAGCTTAAAACTTAAATCGCGACAAATCTCTTTATCTTTAGTCTTTCGCCCTCTAACTGTTATTTCTTAAAAAGGCTTCAAACATTAATAATGACCAAATCGGTGTGCTGTAATCTTTCAAACCACTTTCATGTTGATTTATCATATATTCAATAAAGGTCTGATTAAATAATCCACATTGCTTCATAGATTCTCCCAATAAGGCTGCCCTGACTTTTTGTTTTAATGGCCCTTTAAACCATACAGCTAAAGGTACTGCAAAGCCCATTTTGGGTCGATATAAAATATCGTCTGGCAAATAAGTTTCTAAGGACTTTTTAAAGATATATTTCCCAACTCGACCCTTAAGTTTCATGTCTGTTGATAAACCAGCCATCCATTCCACTAATTGATGGTCTAATAATGGCACCCTAACCTCTAGCGCATGTGCCATACTGGCTCTGTCGACTTTAGTTAAAATATCACCAGGTAAATAGGTTTTTATATCAAGATACTGAACTAATGATAAGGGATTATCGGTTTTGGCATTCGTGGCATGTCGCCTAAAAACCTCAACAGCTTGATAACCTTGCAAATCTTGTTTTAATTGCGAACTAAACAATTGACTACGTAATTCATTAGATAAAGTTGAAACACTATGAAAATATCCTTCTAATGAATCTCTTGAGATAGACTCAAATGTTGATTTAGCCCTAAACACTTTAGGTGCCCAATCTGCTTTAGGATAGACCTGCCCTAACCTACTAAAAACTGGTTTTCTGATGCTGGTTGGCAACCATGAGCGCATTTGTTCTTCGTATTTGTGCCAACGGTAACGTCGATATCCAGCTAAATTTTCATCACCACCATCACCAGATAAAACAACAGTGACTTGTTTTTTAGCAAGTTCACAGACTCTATAAGTCGGTAATGCAGAACTATCGGCATAGGGTTCATCATAGAGTCCAGCTAATTGATCAATTAAACTAAAATCATCGGCATTAACCTGTTCTACGCGATGATGAGTGTGATAACGTTCAGCAACTTGTGCTGCAAATTTAGATTCATTATAAGCAGGATCGCCAAAAGATATTGAACAGGTATTAACCGGTTCTTTGGATAAACCAGCCATCATAGCGACTATAGCACTAGAATCAACGCCGCCTGATAGAAAAGCCCCTAAAGGTACATCGGCGACCATTCTTATTTTAACGGCCTCGCGCAAACGAGTTATTAGTTCTTCACCTGTCGTTTGTTCATCTTGTGAGTGTCTAGGTGTAAAGTTAAGGTTCCAATATTGTCTAGGCTGATAGCTAGGCTGACCATGCTTTAAACTTAAACAATAGCCAGGTTCTAATTTATAAACGTTTTTATAAATAGTTTTCGGATCAGGTATATAACCAAAGCCAAAATAATCTTCGATGGCGGTAGCATCAAAGGTTTTGGGTAGGTTAGGGTGCTGTTTTAAGGCTTTTAATTCTGAACTGAAAATGAAATGACCACTGCTTAATTCTGCATAATACAAGGGTTTAACGCCTAATCGATCTCTAGCCAGAAATAGGGTTTGTAGATTTCTATCCCATATCGCAAAAGCAAACATGCCTCTAAAACGCTCTACGCAAGCTTCGCCCCAAGCTTGCCAAGCAACCAAAATGACCTCGGTATCACAATGGGTTTTAAAATGATAACCCAGATCTTCCAGTTCTTTTCTTAAGTCTAAGAAGTTATAAACTTCACCATTATAAGTAAGCACTGCATTATTATCAGCACTAATCATAGGTTGCTGGCCACTGCTTATATCAATGATTGATAATCTCCGATGACCAAAGCCTAGACCTGCTTCAATATATAAATTGCCTTCATCGGGTCCACGGTGATGTTGGCTTTCATTCATACGCGACAATAAATCTCGATTGATTTCTCGTTTTTCTTTGAGATCAAAGATGCCAACAATTCCACACATAGTTGTTTTTCCTGTTTAATGATTATTGATTTTTATTATTGGAGTCAAAACTCGTGAGTTTTGACTCCGACAATCTAGTAAGTAACTTTCAATAAATTAACTAATTGCTTGACGTTATGTTCCCAGCTAAACATCGTTTGTACATATTGACGATTATTATGTGCTGATGAGATATTTTGTAATTGCTTTAAAATTTGATGGGCTATGTCTTCAATACTATCAGCGACACTAACAGCAAGTTTTTGTTGCTGAGCGATGCCTTCCATAGCAGCCGTTGTAGCTACTACATATTTTTCCATAGCCATGGCTTCTAAAACTTTATTCTGTATACCTCGAGCTATTCTTAAAGGTGCGACTACTAAATGAGCATAAGCAAGATAAGGTCTAATATCAGCTACTGCTCCAGTCACTACAACAGAATTATTGGCTAAGGCTAATACCTCTTTAGTGGGTTTAGATCCGACGATATAAAATTTAACCGTTGGCTGCTGTTTGACTATCAAGGGAAGAATTTTGTTTGCAAACCATACAACCGCATCTACGTTAGCCCTATAATCCATAGCGCCTGTAAAGATTAATACTTGATCAACATCGGCATAAGGTGAATTAAAGTAGATTTTGGGCGAAAAATATTCACTATCTACGCCATTATAAATATGAGTGATTTTATGGCTAACTTCAGGTGCCAATGTTTTAAACAGCTCTGCTTCATGTTCCGATACAAAAATACTCGCCCTAGCCTGCTCTGCTAAAATTTTTTCATAACTTAATAGATAGTAAGCTTCGCGTTGATAAATCCAGTGCTTAAGTCCTTTACTTTGCTGGGCATATTGCCGCCACTTATCAGAATCCACATCAACAAAATCAACGATCATATCAACCTTATGATCTTGATTAATAAATTGCGCCATAACCGATGAAAATATCAGCACTTTCTTAATCGAATGTGCGCTTATTGTTTGGTTAACCCATGCTTGTATCTGTCTATTTTTATAATAGGCTAAGCTGAGTGGTTGGTCGGTTACTATGCCCTGCAAGCTTTGTATCTTAGCTAATAATGGCTTAAGTTCTATATAACAAGTGCTTGCACATAGAGCATCTACTTTATGGGTGTATTGCCAATCATTAGGGTCATCAATAAAAGTTCCTAGATGTATCTTAAAGTGTAAGCTTAAATACTTTAAAAAATGATAAGAGCGTATCTTGTCACCTTTATTGGGTGGATAAGGAATACGATGTGTCAGAAACAATAAATCTTGCATATTAACTTAAATCTTTCGATAACCAGGGGCCTACCCATTGACTGACAGCCAAAGGCAAGTGTTTCCATGCTGCGATAAAGTATCTATATTTTGGGTTAAGTGGATTTATGTCGGGCATAGTTTTAGCATTAACCAAATAAAACTCATAAAAAATAGGCTTAGGAATAAAGCCCCAATTCTTTTTGAAACTATAAGAACCCGTACCGATTTTACTGCGCCCATAATCAAAGACTTTATAGCCTTTTTCTACTGCGCGACGCATGACTTCCCAATACATAAAATCATTACCTTTAAGATTTCTGGCTAATTCAGTGCCGCCACCATAATAAGGCAGTACTTGATCTTTATAATAAAAGTTCATGACACTTGCGACTAAATAACCATTATGTAATACCGTGAGTATTTCACATTGATCTTTAAAAACATCTTTTAGGGTTTGAAAATACTTTTTTGAAAAAAATGGAGTACCCAGATTTCTAACACTTTCAGAGTAAGCTTGATATAGCCTATCAACCTTTGTATCTATCACGCTATTTAATCCGGCCTCTATGCCTTTTCTTACCATCGCTCGTTGTTTTCTCGGAATGGCTAAAAAGTTTTTTTCAATATCCGTATCTAGCTCTTTGCTAAAAGATACATAAAGTTCTTTATAAGGTCTTTCAGGTGTTTTTTGAACTTGATTTCTCATTTCTAAGTAATCTACTTTAAGCATAGTAGCCAAGCGGCAAGCTTCTTGATCGAGTGTAATATAGGATTCTTCATTAATAGCGACTATGCCCCCATAAACACAAGGCGCAATTGAAACCAAGCTATTGCCGAAAAATAAACTTTTAATATGTACCAAAGGTAGGATGCCGGTTATGAGGCCATTATTTTCAACATAGATATAATAGGTATCATGTCCAAAAGCTTTTCTTATGACTTGCTGCCAGCCGGCTTGATGAAAAAAAGTCGCTTCATGATGCGCCATAACAAAGTCGTCCCAGCGAGAATATTCATCATTAGTCAGTGTTTTAATCATGGTTTTGACCTTGGTTAATATGAAATACATTTTCCATGGTATCCCAGTTAAAATCTGTTAGTAACTGTTCAAGTCTGGCTTCCATTTTGTGTAAATTTAGATAATGTCGCGTACGTGTTTTTATACTTAAACCTTTTTGCCTAGGCTGCTTAGAGTCTATTTCCCATGGATGAAAATAGAAAATTGCGGATTGTTGTTCCTGTTGATTAACTCGATTTAAAGCCCATTTAGAGAGGGCATAGGGATAAAATCTAAAGAACCCCCCTCCTCCACACGGCCAATTTTTATGGCCTAATCGGATAGTCGTGATTGGGATTTCTTTAAAGTCAAAATTTTGTATCGGTTCAAATATGAATCTAGGTGCTTCGGGCATACCGTATAAATCATGCTTAACAGGATAGATACTGGAGCTATATTTAAAACCAAGTTCTTGCAGCACATTTAATGCCCATAGATTACTTGCGCCAATTGAGTAACTAGCCGCTCGATAACCTTTAATTTCTTTTCCACTTAGTTCTTCTAGGATATTTTTTGCTTTATACACATCTGATCTGAATTGATCAGGTGTCTGTTCAGTCACTCTGATATGTTCATAACCATGACAAGCTAATTCATGTCCGTCTGATACGATGCGTTTAACTATGCTGGGATAGCGTTCAGCAATCCAGCCTAAGGTAAAAAAAGTAGCTTTTATTTGTTTGTCATCTAATATATCTAATATTTTATACGTGTTATTTTCAACTCGATGGGGCAAATTATCCCATTGGTTTTTTGCAACATAAGGTTCAAAAGCCGATACTTGAAAATAATCTTCAACATCAATACTCATCGCATTTATTTGGCGGATCTTCATAGTTAGTTACTTTAAATTGAGTTATTTACGACTATGTGTTTTGGTAGGTCGGGTTACGCTATCGCTAACTTGATCTACATTTTTTATTGATTCTATTGCAATAAAGCCGCGTTATTTTGAAACCTAAGTTATTTACTGAGATCATTCATAAACGGCATCCATATCCAGTTGTAATAAAATGGCTTTGCGTAATAAAGCACGCTCCTTGGAAGAGTTTTTTTGTAAATCAAACACAGCTTTTTCTAAGCTAATTAAACGTTCTTCAACGGACGAATCAATAAACTTAGTGTTTTTGGATAGGTCATGAAATTCATGGCTCTTAATAGAAGATTCTTCTTCGATATCGGTGATGACTTTATCAATAGCTGTTAAATCTATGACTTGTAATTCTTCAAGATAGCCGAATAGTAAAACTCTATCGCATAGCGTATTAATACATCTAGGTATGCCTTGGGTGTATGAGCAAATGCTATCAAAAACATTATCTTCAAATTGAGGTGTACTTTGCCAACCTGCTTTTTCTAAACGAAATAAGATGTAGTTTTTAGTTTCTTCTGCGTTAAGTGGTTTTAATTGATAGGTAGCAACAATACGTTGTTTTAATTGTTCCATTTCAGGTAAAAATAAAGCCTCACTTAATTGTTGCTGACCTATTAAAAAGATCTGAAATAGAGATTTTCCAGATAACTCAAAATTAGACAACATGCGTAGTTCTTCTAAAGCATCTTTGGGAAGATTTTGTGCTTCATCGACTATCATCAACACTCTTTTTCCTTCCATCGCTTGTTGAATAAAAAAACATTCGATGCGAGTTAAAAGTGTTGATTTGTCTTCGCTTTCATAAGAAAGCCCAAACGTTGCTGATATTATTTTTAATAAATCATCAGCACCTACTTGTGATGACACCATTATACCGATTGTTATATTGTCGTTATTTAAACTAGTAACAAGCTGTTTAACTAACATAGTTTTGCCCGTTCCAGGTTTTCCAGTAACAACAACAAAACCTTCCCCTTGTGTTAATCCATAGTGCATATAAGCTAAGGCTCTTTTGTGTACAGCACTATTAAAAAAAAAGTCACTGTCAGCAGTTAGCTGAAAAGGTTTTTTACTTAAATTATAAAAGCCATCATACATCATTAAAATCTCATAGAAAGTGTAGCGGTTACCCTATTCTCTTGATAGCCAGTTATTGGATTCAGCTCATTATTAGAATTGCCAGTAGATGAATGATTCATGTGTTGAAACTCAAGTATGCCATTTAATGTTGGTGTAATGGCACGATTAAGTCCAACTAGTGCCATGTAATATTGGCTATTAGTAGAGCCTTGATTTGAAATAGTTTGCCATGTGGGTCTTATATATAAAGTTGTTTTACTGGCAAGCGGCCAAGCCCAGTTGCCAGTAATGCCAATGATTTTTTGATTATTTCCTTTACTGTTTAAATAACTATAGTCTTGATCATAAGCATTGAGTGTTAATGTACTTTTACCCGGATTAAAAGATACTGATAAATTCCAAGCTGTTGAAACAATGACATTATTAGTTAATATTGGATTATTGATGGTGAACTGATTGGGACCCAAGTTAGTGACAGAATTAACTAACAATTGATTCTGAGCTAATATCTGTTGTGACGTTGTCGTTGTATTGGTGTGAGTTAGGCTCCATGTTGACCTAGACGCCTGATAATGCAGAGCGGTTTGCAAGTTTTTTCCAGAATTTCCGCTGCCTCCTATTCCAGAAGTTGTCGCAGAATTTGTAGGCAAAGTAGAGGAAGATGCAGTATTTGCGGATTGTCCAAAACTGGTTCCTACGGCATTATCACTATACGTAGTTGTCCATGTTATGCGGGATATCGGTGAAATAAATACTGTAACATAACTATTGTTACCGGCACCCACAGTAACACTAAAATTTTGATTAGGCTGCCATTGCCCACCGGCAGTGTAATAGGCGCCTTTATTGGAAGATCTAATTAAAGATTCATAATTCGTGTTGCTATAACCACCTTGGGAAAAGATATTAAAATAAGCATTAATTGGAACACTCACTCTGACGCTAGAGTTTTGATAACTTACATTTTCACCTGACGCCACAAAACTTTCATTATTATTAAAGGCTAGATTCCATCTAAGACGCTGAAAATAACTTCCACTATTAAGTGCTATTGTTTCTGTAAGGTTTAAGGTATTTGAAATAGGAGCTAAACTGCTATTAGATGTTGAACTTGCATTAGAACTGCTTGCTATTGTGTTGGCATTAAGCTGAAAAGATCCATTAGCATAATTGGAAAAATTGGGTGTCCATATCGGTGCAACACCAAAAGTATAAATATTACTACTATTACTAGAGCCGTTGATATTACTTGCACCTATCTGGTTATTATTAATGTTTTGTTGACTTATAGAGCTCGTAGAATTCAAGAACAATGTATTAGGAATAAAAGTACTACGCGTGCTAGATTGCAATTGATTATATGAATTAAAATTATTATTACCGCCGGCATTATATAAATTCTGCATTCTGTAATTAAGATTCATAGTTGAAATAGGAGATTGCCCAGTCACTGTAATACCTGGATTAATAGCTTCAACAAAAGCCCCCTTTTGACTACTAGAAGGCGCTAAAGCAATATTGTCAGAGTAAATTTCTTGTGCTTGTAGAGTTGGATTAATGTTCCAACTTAGGGCATATGAATTATTACAAAAAAATATTATATATACATTTACTAAAGTAAAAATAATTCTAGTTGCAACTATATTTAACTGCAATTTACATCGGGGTATGTGGAAAAATTTTATTAAAAGTAATTTCATATTTCGATGGTAGCGTTTTTTGTTAAAACAAACAGCAGAAGAGATTTCAATTCATATACTCTAAATATCAATGTGCGTATTGACCATAGCCATAGCCATAGCCATAGTAATTAATATCCATATTTCTCTTGGTTTTATTAAATAGTGCTAAAACCACATCACAAGTAGCCAATTTTTCTACTGATTCCATGACTACATTTTGCAAGGTTTGTTCTGCTTCAATCACTAAAATAACCTGACCAACTAATCTAGCCAACACTTCACCTTGAGTTGCAGCTAATAAGGGAGGCGAATCGAAAATAACAATTCTATCTGGATAGCGGTTACTTAATTCTTCAACAAATAAAGCCATTTTATTACTCGATAACAATTCGGTTGAGTATTTATGTAATTTTCCCGCAGGAATTACCGCTAAACCTGGAATGCTGGTTCTAACAATAATGTCAGAAAAACTAATATCAGGCCCATCAAGATATTCTATTAAGCCAGGACTATCATTAATGCCTAAAACTTTTGAAACCGATGGTCTAGCGACATCAGCATCAATTAGTAATACTTTTTTGTCACGTTCATTGGCTATACTCAAGGCTAAATTAATTGCCGTGAAAGTTTTTCCTTCTCCAGGCAAACTACTCGTCACTAAAATAAGATTAGCTCTAGCGATACCTTCACTGCCTTTCCCGAAGGCATTATTTACCAAAGGCCGTTTTATATTTCTGTATTCTTCTATGGCTTCTGTGTTTGAACTACCTGGAGCAGCAAATCCTAAATCAGATAATCTTTTCCAATCAATATCAAAAATTAAATCTTTATCATCATTTAAATCAGCAACGACTTTTATGTGGTTACTCATGTTATCAACTATAGGTCTAGGTGTTTCTTCTAGGTTTTCCTTTGGATTACAATCGAATTTAGCGTTTAATTCTGCATCTTCTTTTTTTAATTTGTTTAATGCTTTTTCGATAATGCTCATTTATAACTCACTATTCAGTTCAATATCTTTAAGAAAAAATAGACAGTCCAAGAAGGCTTATCTTTACAATATCAGCCGTCATAAAACCAAGATAAATAATAAAAAGACTAATGAAAGCTATTCCAAATTTAAGCATTTCATTCCTATATTTAATAAGTTCTTCAGGTCTGGATTTCATGGAAATATTTCCTAAAATGGGTAATCCAGTTATTTTACGAAGTTGCGATATAGACATGAAGGTAGGTCTTATTAAGTACAATATTAAAGCTAAAGCTGAACCTACAATAATACTTATAACTAAGACACCCGAATATAATAATTTTCGTTTTGGTGAAGAAGCTTGTAAAGGCGTATTCGGAGCATCTGCAATCTTAAACTTTAAGGCTTCTGCTTGATTATCAACTTTTTCAGACATAACTGCTGTCTCTCTGCTTGAGAGCAACCTATCATAATTATTTTTTATTTGAGCATAATCACGATTCAAGTTTTCTATTTCTGTTTCTATTGAAAGTCTTGAATTCAATTCATCTTGCTCTTTTGATAAGCGTTGTTGAAATATATCAATACGTGAATTGATTGAAGCAATATTTGCATCAACTTCATTAATAGCCACCTTGATATTTTGAATATAAGGGTTAGTCAATACTGCGCTATCGAGACCACCCGCATCAACCACTTTAGCTTGCTTTACAGCATTACGTATTTGTAATTCTTTAATGGTTTTATCAATATGAGCAACTTCTGGATGATTATCTGTAAACTTAATTAACAGTTCATTTTTTCTTTGTTTTAGGCTGGAAATTTGTGCATCATCACCAACAGTAGCAACTTCAGTTGAACTTTTCCATTCATCATTATCAACATCTGAGGTTAATGATTCTTCTAACTGCTCTGTTAGCTTTTCTTTTCTAGACTTAGCTTCTTTTAAAGCTAATTTGGTATCTTCTAGTTCTTTACTCATGGCTTGTATCTTGCCAATTTGATCACCTCCTTGACCCGGCAACAAGCCTAAGTTTGCACGCTTAAAATTTTCACGAGCTTTTTCACCATTTCTCAAGCGCATTTCATACTCCTGTATTTGTTCATCGATAAAGCGCTGTGCGCTATCAGAATTACCGTGTGTTGATAACTGTGTTTGTTCTGAAAATACTGTCAACACTGCTTGTACAACATTTTTAGCCATGTCAGGAGTAGTTGCTTCATATTGGATGGTAAACATATCTTCAGAAGCGCTATTAATATGTATATCTTTTTTTAAACCCTCAATGAATTTTTCTTGTTCAGTTGGAGTTCTAACTATTTTATCTAAATCAGATAGCTTGATAATTTGTTCCAGATTACCTTTAGTAAACATTAATTGCTGCATAACCCTTAACAACCCCCTAACATCGGCTTCAATTGCCATGCCTGATAACAAGGGTTGTAACATAGTTCTTGTTTCAACATGAACTTTAGCAACAGAAGTATATTTATCAGGCATCAACAATACATAAGTCCATCCAGATGTTGCTAATATCCATGCGATAATTAAAGCTGACCACTTATACTTTAAGGCACCCTTGAGATAATAAAGAACTTCAAATAATTGTTCTTGCATAGGATTTTTATAACCTGCTATAGACGATGTAGTTACGTTCAAAAAAATGATTGAGGTATGATTAATATATCGCCTGGCAATATTTTTACATTGGCTGATAAATCAGCATTATCAACTAAATCATCAATTCTAATGCCGAAGTGCTGTGACTCTCCATCAATGTTTCGAATAATACTTGCGCTATTACCATCAGCAAACTGTCCTAGTCCACCTAATTGAATAATCAAATCGAGTAAAGTCATATCTTTTTTATAGGGGAAAGCTTTTGCTGAATAATGCGCTGCTACACCTAAGCCTGAGCCACCACTGCCACCGCTCAATTGGCCAATGACTCTAACTTGCTGACTGTACACCCCTTGCCCACCTGAGACCATAATAACAACCTGAGGATCTCTAACATATTTTGAGAGTGCTTTTTCCATAACTCTGGCTAACTGTGATGGTGTTTTTCCACTTGCTAACAGATCTTCTGCTAAAGGTATGGTGATTTTTCCATCAGGCCTTACGTGGGCGGTTGTTGATATGTCGGGATTTCCCCAGACAAAAATACTAACACTATCACCAGGTCCAATAATATAAGTGTAATCAGAAGATATAATGGCATCATCTTCTTGTGTTAGTTGCGGATAACCGCAGCCAGAAATAAGGGCAACAACAAATAAAAGAATTACTTTGTTTATGACTTTTAGAGTCTTCATACAACTACCATCGGATGAAATTAAAATAACCTGTATAGAGCTGTGATCAGCACAATATGCATTTATACAAGCAGTCTTGGATACTTACTGAAAGCAACTAATATGCTGCTTTTAATTTAACAAAAAAGTTTGATTGCAAGTTAATTGACAACTAATGAATGTCCTCTAGTTTTTTCTAAAATCTCTGCCAAAAGTAGGTCCGCTGTTCTTTTATCAAATAAGTCGGTGGCTTTTTTAGAAAGTTCTATTGCTTGTTTAATTTCATTGATGGCTGAGCTATTATTTCCTAGTTGGTAGTAGCCAACACCCAGGTGATATCTAAATATAGGGATATTAGGATTAGATAATATTAATTTATCGAGTATCTTAATACCATCACTTACTTTTCCTTGTTTAACTAAAATCCAAGCATAGGTATCTTTATAATAAGGTTGTACCGAATCTTTTAACTTTTCTGCTAGAAGTCCTGCTCTATTCAATTTATCTGCACTACTATAATTTTCGGCTAAAATAATCGCCAAATTATTAATAGCTAGATCTAGGTTTTCATTTTTTCTAAGTAACGACTCGTAATATTCAACAGCTTTATCGTTGTTACCGAGTTTTAAATACAAATTAGCTATTGATGTCGATAGTTTTATATTATCTGGGTAGGTTTTAAGACCATCAAGATAAGTGTCAAGTGCTCCTTGGTTATCGTTCATGGTTAATTTAACATTAGCTAATAAAATATAGACTTGAGAATTAATTGATTTTTCTGAAATCATATTCTTCAATAAGTTATGCGCGGCATCAATATTCTTAGTCGATAAATAGGTCTCTGCGAGTAGAGTGCCTGCTGTTATATTTTGGGGATTCTTTACACGTAAATCAGATAAAAATGCTATCAACTGATTGGTATTTTTCAATTTTTCATAACATTGAGCTATATTAATTAAAATATTACTGTTATCGGGTAACCTTTCTAATAGCTCAGAATAAATTTCAATAGCCTTAGTGTAATCTCCTTCACCTTGATGTATCTGCCCAAGAATGTAACCAGCTAGATCATAGGCTAATGGGCTGGTAGTATTTGTAATTTTTTGTACAGTATCTTTTGCACTGTTCCAATCATTTTTTATGATATTTAAATGAGCCATTTTTTCTAAAAATTGAATGTTATTAGGCGCTCTATTCAGAGCCTTTTGAATAATATCTTTAGCTAAATTAAGATCATTATTAGTTAATGCTTTTTCATAGGTATAAAGAACAGCTTGTGGGTTAGCTGGATTTGCTGATAAGGTGCTAGAAAAATGAATATCAGCTTGTTTTTGATCACCTTTCATAAAATATATTTGTGCTAGTAACATTTGAGCTTCTTCAGAATTTTCCTTGCTCCAAATAACTTTATTTAAAAAAGTAATCGCTTCATCTGATTCACCTTCAGCTAGCAGAATTCTTGCTTTTAAAACATTAGCCTCATCATAACTAGAATTAATAGCTAAAGTTGTATCAATAATTTTTTTAGATTCTATGAGATTCCCAGTTTCTAGTGCTATTTTTGCTAATTCAACTTTGGCCGATAAACCTATGTTAGAGTTTTTTTCAATCTTGATCACTTGATTAAGATTATTCTTGGCTTCATTAAAGTTTTTTCTGGAAGTCATCCAATTTGCTAAAGCCAGCAAAAAGCGAGGTTGATCTTTGTGTTGCTCACTAAAGAATTTAAATTTATCAGTAACGCTTTCTTTATTTGTCGCAGCGGTAAAATCAAGATACATCAGTATGAATTGAACATTATTAGGTTCAACATCAATAATTGCTTTTAATAACACTTCTGCCTCAGAGACTTTACCGGTTTGTGTATATATTTTAGCTAAAGTAACTTTAAACTCATTATTGTCTGGGTAGCTAGCTACTAGATTTTTATAATCTTCAATAACAGCATCTGTATTTTTATTTTTTGCATCAAGTTGGATTTTGAAAAAATCTAAGCCTATATTGCTTGCATCTGTTCTTTTTGCTGAATCTAGTAAAGTCAAAGCTTGAGAATAATCACCTTTTTCCATAAAAATTAGAGATTTTAAAGATAAAGCATCTGTATTATCTGGCTGATCTTTTAGAATATTATCAATTATAGCGAGTGCTTCCGTTGTATTTTTTTTCTTAATTAGCGCAGACGCTTTCAATGTCAATGCTTCATGGTTTTGATTAGCATCTTTAAGTACATATTCTGCTTGATTTATGGCTTCGACAATATCACCAAAAAGTAACTGAACTTTCCCTAGCTTTAATCTTGCGTCGACAAAGGAGGGCGCAAGTTCAACTGTCTTAAGTAGGTTTTCTTTCATTTCCCTGAATTGTCTTTTCTTTTCATTTAACAAGGCCATATAGTAATAAGTTTCAGCAGTATCTTTACCTGATTGACTAGATGCTTTAAGTTCAATCCTCGCTTTTTCTAGCTCACCTTTGTTAATGTATTCTGCTGTTTTAGATAAATGATCATTATCTTTTTCTTTATGATCATCACAACCCACTAATATTAACGCTATTAACAATAGCCTTAAAGACTTTGGTAAAGTTAAATTTTTGATTTTTTGATATAAAGTCATGGTTCTATTTAACCTACTAAAATTGATGTATGTGGTACATGGTTAAGAAAACAACTTAAGTTATTTTTTTACTAAAAAAGCAACTAAAGACATTACTGCTATAAGTTCAAGCTAATTAATCTATTAAAACAACTGATTCTGTTGTGTTGGTGCATATAATCGGTAAAAATTTTAAACGTCACTATTTGATTGAGGTCTACTCTATTTAGTACATAAGTTCATGCGCCTAATCATGTATTATTCAACAACAAAATTGATTATTCTTTAATGGACATCAATTTAATAATTACAGCTCAAAATATTCTGCAGGTGGGTCGAGTAGAACAGTAAATTCTCTGTATAACGTAGTTTTTGAGTTACTTACCTGCAGCATAAAATGTAAGTAAGGTTCTTTAACGGCCTCTTTTGTAGTTAAGATGATATGTAAAGATCCGTCCGACAAAATTTTTGTCGAAAAACTTATTTTTGAAAGAAAAGACACCCATGGTAAATCGTTTCTATCAAATTTAGTTTGAGTAACTAAATTGGCTTTTATATCTTCTGAATTTTCACCATTTAACATCACTAATAAAATATCAGCATTTAAACTCTGATTAAGTGATGAATGCATAGTAATATTTCCGATACCCAATGCGAAGCAGTTGATAGGAATTAATAGGGAAGATATTACTAATGCTTTAGCTAGAATAGACATGCTCTCTTCTGGTATCAATTTAACTTTGAGACATGATACCAGAAGAAACTGAACTTAGATGTAGTTTTTTATTAATAGCTCTGCAATTTGTACACTATTTAAAGCGGCACCTTTACGAACATTGTCTCCAACCACCCATAAATCAATACCTTGGGGGTGAGATATATCTTCTCTTATACGTCCAACAAAAACGTCATCATTGCCAGATGACTCAGTGACTGCGGTAGGATACCCTCCATCTTTTCGTACATCGATCACGGTAACGCCAGGAGCTTTCTCTAATAATTCTTTAACAGTTTCTGCGCTTATTTTTGTGCGAGTTTCAATGTGAACTGCTTCAGAATGCCCATAAAACACAGGAACTCTAACGGCGGTAGCATTTACCTTAATATTTTTATCACCAAGAATTTTTTGAGTTTCCCAAACCATCTTCATTTCTTCTTTGGTATATCCATTATCCATAAAGACATCAATTTGGGGCAATACATTAAAAGCAATTTGCTTAGGATAAACACTCGGACTAATAGCTTGCATATTAAGTAGATTTAGAGTTTGTTTACCTAATTCTTCAATAGCTTCTTTGCCTGTACCAGATACCGCTTGATAAGTACAAACATTTATTCTTGTAATGCCTGCCGCATCATATATAGGCTTTAAAGCGACCAGCATTTGTATAGTTGAGCAATTTGGATTAGCTATAATGCCACGTTTTTTGTAATCGATGATTCTTTCAGGATTAACTTCAGGAACAATCAGAGGTATATCGTCGTCATAACGAAATTGAGAGGTATTATCGATGACCACACAACCAGCAGCGGCAGCTATAGGGGCATATATTTCTGATATGGATGCTCCAGGAGAAAATAGACCAATCTGCGCATTTGAAAAATCAAAAGTCGCTAAATCTCGAACCTTTAAAGACTCGCCCTTGAAAGGAATGCGCTTACCAACAGAATTACTACTAGCTAGTGCATAAACCTCACCTACAGGAAAATTACGCTCTTCCAAAATGGATAGCATCGCCTCACCTACTGCACCCGTCGCACCAACCACTGCAACGTTATAAACTTTTGTCATTTCTGATTACCTTTTTTACATCAATAATTATTTAAGAGAAGACTTGCTTTGGAATCAATCAAGAATAGCAAACACTTTGTTAGTGATTTCCTCGACACTACCGACACCAGCAATAGAGCTAAAGTTAACCTGTTGCTCGGTTGCTGAATAATAATCTACCAAAGGTTTAGTTTGTTCATGATAAACATTGAGTCTGGTGCGTACGGTTTCTTCTTTATCGTCGTCTCGTTGAATTAAAGCTTCACCGGTAAGATCGTCAATTCCAGCTACTTTAGGTGGATTAAAATCAATATGATAACTGCGACCTGATGCCAAGTGGACTCGCCTTCCAGCCATTCTTTTTATAATCTCTTCATCGGCAACATTAATTTCAATAACAGTATCGATTTTAACACCCATAGCCGTTAAGCCTTCAGCTTGGGCAATTGTTCGAGGAAAACCATCCAATAAAAAACCGTTTACACAATCAACTTGTGCAATTCTTTCTTTAATAAGACCTAGGATAATGTTGTCAGATACTAATCCACCTGCATCCATCACCTGTTTTGCAGCTAAGCCTAAAGGTGTACCTTCACGAACTGCAGCTCGTAGCATGTCGCCTGTTGAAATTTGCACGATGGCATATTTTTGGGTAATAAATTGAGCCTGAGTTCCTTTGCCGGATCCAGGACTTCCTAATAATAAGATGATGCGCATCGTTGTCTCCATTGCGTAACGATGACTCGTTTAATTAAAAACGTGAGTCAATAGGTAATAAATTAATTAGAGGTCTTGTTTATTGCACTGCTTATAAAGCTAAAAGGTGACATATCAAGGCTTTGAAGAGTTAATATGTCACATTTAAGTGTATAAGCTATTTTTTGATGATACTAATGCCCTTTAATAGATTCAAAGCTTCATGTAATGCATAGTCTTGTGTTTCTGCAGCGTCTTTTTCTTTCAAATTCTCAGCTTTATTATCATTAGCAGCTTTACTATTTTGCAAATGATGTGATAAATCAGCTTCTTTTATTGGGACAAAATCGGTTTTGTCTATGGCTTCTAGTTTTACACGCGACAATGTTATATCGGGTTCTATTCCTTCAGCCTGTATAGAGCGACCTGAGGGTGTGTAATAACGGGCAGTGGTTAACTTAACAGCGGCACCATTACTGGTAGGCAAGATAGTTTGCACCGAGCCTTTGCCAAAAGACTTTTCGCCCATAATTACTGCACGTTTTTGATCTTGTAAAGCACCGGCCACAATTTCAGATGCAGATGCAGACCCCGCATTAATTAACACGACGATAGGTGCACCATTAATAAGGTCATCACCTGCAGCATTAAAGCGCATTTCAGAATTTTCAATACGACCTTGTGTATAAACGATTAAGCCACTTTTTATAAAGGCATCACTTACATCAACAGCTGCATTCAAAACGCCACCAGGATTATTTCTTAAATCTAACACCAAGCCTTTAAGTGAACCGCCATTGTCCTTTTTCAAAGTAGCAAGTGCATCTTTAAGACTATCTCCAGTACCTGATTGAAAACTGCTGATACGTACATAGCCATAACCTTTATCTAAGCTTCGACTTTTAACGCTTTTTACTTTTATAATATCTCTAGTTAAAGTTAATTTAAGCGGTGCTTCTTCACCTTCACGTACAATAGTTAAAACTATTTTACTTCCGGGTTCGCCACGCATCAACTTGACAGAGTCATTTAAACTCATACCTTTTACAGGTTTATCATCTAACTTTATAACGAGATCACCGGTTTTTATTCCTGCTTTTTGTGCAGGAGTATCATCAATTGGAGAAACTACTTTAATAAAACCATTTTCCATAGTGACTTCTATACCTAAGCCACCAAATTGTCCGGTGGTACCTTCTTTTAATTCTTGGTATTCTTCGCCAATTAAATACGCAGAATGTGGGTCAAGTCCGCTCAACATGCCGCGAATAGCATCTTCCAATAATTTTTTATCAGATACAGGCTCAACATAATCTCTTTTTATGCGACCAAATATTTCTGTAAAAGTCCGTAAATCTTCATAAGGCAAAGATTCGGTATCATTTGATACATCAGCTTTATCTTTCCCTGCTAGTACGGTACCTGAAATACCAATGCCAAAACCTAACACCATCCCTAAGGACAAAATAACAACTGCTTTCTTTTTTAGCATGCGCCTTAAAACTCCAAATCTACGGTTTGAATTATATTCTATCATTTAAAAATTAATTTCTTGAAGGCAACTTAACGATGACACCATTCCAATGGATCTATCGGAGTACCATTCTGGCGCATACCAAAATACAAGCCTGCTTGATTGCGTCCTCCACTTTGACCTACCGTAGCTATAACATCACCCGATTCTACCCAGTCGCCAGTATGCTTGTAAAGACTCTGGTTAAAGGCATACAACGTCATAAGCCCATGCCCGTGATCGATAATAAGTAACAGTCCGTAACCTTTAAGCCATTCAGAAAAAACAACCTTTCCTTCCATAACTGACTTGATCTCTGCCCCTTCATTTGCCTCTATTAAAACACCATCCCAATGACTATCAGCACGAGGACTACCAAAAGTTTGAGTTAAGCGCCCTTTAATTGGCAATGACAAATTGCCTTTTAGAGTAGATAAATCACCTTTAAATTCGCTATTAATGGGTGCTTGATCTTTATTATGACCTACATTAATTGCTAGTTCTTCATCTGTTATCGGTAAGGAACTCATTAAGTTTTTGAGGCTAATTTCATTTTCTTGTAGCTGACTTAATTGATGCGCATTACTTGAGTAATCATTTTTTATTTTAGCAAGTAAGGCATTTCTTTGCTTCCTATCTTGCTCAATCTGAGCTTGTTCAGATTTTTTTTGCTCAAGATTTTTTTGCAATAACTCAGTCTCAATTTTCTTTTGTTCATCGAGTTGCCCTAATAATTTGACTGCAGCTTCTTTATTACTTAGTTTTTTTAAACGCTCCTTAGTAATACAATTAAAATAAATCATGATACGTGACGAAACAGCAGGATCTTTTTGATTTAAAATCAATTTTAAACGTTGCTCTTGTCCCATTAAGTAAGCAGCTCGAAAATGACCAGCTAATTCTTTATTCAAAGATTCTATTTCACGCTTATAAGCTTTAATTTCTGACTGTATTCTTGAAATATTTTGACGTTGTTGTTCAATAATTGATAATTCTGCCTTTAATGAAGACGCTGTTTCACCATAATGTTTTTCAATATCGGATAGCATTTCTTCCATGCCGGTTTTCTCTTCTGAAAGACGCTGCATATCCTGTTTGACATCATTAATATCAGATTCAACTTTATTGAGCTGAGGATTAGATTGTAAATCCTCAGCTTCTGCGTAAGCTAATCCAATGCTGAAAGTCAGCAATAAGAAAAAGCACAGTATTATTTTCATCAATAATTAAGTATTAACAATAAGTGATTTACCTGTCATTTCAGTAGGCTGAGGAACACCTAAAATAGCTAGCATAGTAGGAGCTAAATCAGACAACCCCCCCCCGTCAGCTAAAGGTTTATCACCACATACATAAACTAAAGGTACTTGGTTGACGGTGTGGGCAGTATGAGGTTGGCCGCTACTTTTATCGATCATTTGTTCGATATTGCCATGATCAGCTGTTAACAACAACTGCCCTCCAACAGATTTTAAGGCGTCAACAATGCGCTGTAGAGATTTGTCTACAGCTTCAACAGCTAATACTGCCGCTGGGATAATCCCAGTATGACCGACCATATCGCAGTTAGCGTAGTTGCATATAATGACATCATATTGACCACCAGTAATTGCAGATACTAAATGATCAGTCACTTCGGCCGCATTCATTTCTGGCTGCAAATCATAGGTTCTAACTTGAGGAGAAGGGACTAATATACGATCTTCTCCAGGAAAGGGGGTATCAATACCGCCATTTAAAAAGAAAGTTACATGCGCATATTTTTCGGTTTCAGCTAAGCGTAATTGCTTCATGCCTAATACCGATAAATATTCACCTAAACCATTTTTAATATCAACAGAAGGGAATGCAATATCATAAGCAAAATCTTGATGGTACTCAGTTAAGGTACAAAAATAACCAGTATGGGCTGGATGCTGTCTATCAAAACCAGTAAAGCTATCTAAGGTGATTGCTTGAGAAATTTCTCTAGCGCGATCCGCTCTAAAATTCATAAAGACAACGGAATCATCAGCATCAAGAGCAACCGTCTGACCCTCAGCATCTAAAATAGCTGTGGGCAATACAAACTCATCGGTATCACCTTTTTCATAAGCACGCGCTAAACCAGCTAATGCGGAGGATTCTTTAACACTTGCCTCGCCTTTTACGATCAGGTCATAAGCAAGTTTGACTCGATCCCATCGATTATCCCTATCCATCGCATAAAAACGTCCAGTGATTGAAATAATTCGGCCTACACCTAATTTTGCAAATTTAGCTTCAATCAGTTCTATAGAGCTAGTCGCGCTCTTCGGTGGGACATCACGTCCATCTAAAAAAGCATGTAAATAAATTTTACTTAAGCCACGAGATGCTGCTAATTCAATCATAGCCAATATTTGTTGCTCATGACTATGAACACCACCTGCAGACAATAAGCCCATGATATGCAGAGCCTTGTTATTGTCTTTAGCTAAATCAACAGCACGACATAATACTGGATTAGTAAAGAAACTAGCATCCTCAATGGCATCATTAACTTTAGAAAAATCTTGAGGAACATAACGACCTGTTCCGATATGAATATGCCCTACTTCTGAATTACCCATTTGATCATCTGGCAAGCCTACTGAACGACCCGAACAATTGAGTAAAGTCATAGGATAATCTTTTTGTAGTTGATCCCAGCAAGGGGTATTAGCCATAGCAATGGCATTATTTTCTTGCTCCAATGTGTAACCGAAGCCATCAAGAATCAATAAAACTAAAGGTTTTGGTTTATTCAACATATTCAATTTATCTCCAGGCACTAACAATAAAACCCATTATTCTCTAAGATTAAGGGTATCAAAAATAAACAAGACTGTATTAAGCATTACCCAAATTCAATAAAAGAAGGTATCATTTTAAGTGAATAGAGGGTTTTGATGAACATCAGATAATCATTATATTAATACACGTTGCTAGCAGTTGTGTATAAATAATTATTTCCTTATAAAATCTTACTATGTTGAATGATCAAAAAATATTGAATATCGAGTTAATCCTATAGCTTAATATTCAATATTTTTATCTCTCAAAGACACACTTTTCCCATCCACTTAACCAAAATATATTTCATGGAACGTTACTTAGATTTTATTTTAAACCACTATATATTGTCACTTGCACTTGCTGTAGTCACCTATCTGTTAATTCAAGAATTACTTGATACCGCTTTTAAAAAACACTCAGATATATCACCTCTATTAGCCGTCGCAAAAATGAATGATAGCGACACTTTAGTCATTGATGTTCGAGATGCAACTGACTTTCCTGCTAGCCATATAGATCAAGCTATCAGTATGCCTCTAGGTAAATTAGCAGAAGATATTTTAAAAATTTCTGAGCATAAAAACAAACCTGTATTAATTGCTTGCTTAAATGGAACTCGCTCCGCTTCTGCAGCAAAGCTTCTAGCTAAAGCTGGTTTTGAGCAGATTTTTGTTATCACTGGTGGCATGCAAGCCTGGGAAAATGACTACAAACTGCCAATTAAAAACACTAGTAATAAACAATCAAAAACAAAAACTAATAACATCATTGTTGTTAATGAATAATCCTTTTAATTAACTTAATTCTTAATTACACCTCATGGCTAAAGAACAACAAGTACCAGAAAAACAATTTTCTATACAAAAAATATACATTAAAGATTTGTCTTTTGAGACCCCAAGCTCGCCTAAAATCTTTATTGAAAAATGGGAGCCAGTCGTCGATCTTAATCTTAGTAGTCAAATACAGTCACTAGAGGAATCATTATTCGAAGTGGCATTGACTATCACTATTACCGTAAAAAGCTCTGAGTCTACTGCCTATCTTGTAGAAGTCAGTCAAGCAGGTATTTTTACTTTAAGCGGTTTTACGGAAGAAGAAATGGGGCCGATGCTTGGTAGCTTTTGCCCTAACATATTATTTCCTTATGCGCGTGAAGCTGTTTCTGATTTAGTAGCAAAAGGTGGCTTTCCACAATTATTGTTAGCACCTGTAAATTTTGATCTTTTATACGCTCAACAATTACATTATGCTCAACAACAAACACCTAGTTCAGACACCATCAACTAATGTGTCTTGAAAAATGAAGATCAATAGAGATGAGTAAAGATGAAAAAATAGCCATATTAGGTGCTGGCTCATGGGGAACAGCCCTTGCATTATTGGCAGCCAGAAATGGCTGCCAAACTTTATTATGGGGGCATAATAAAGAACATATGGCTATATTGGCTGAACAAAATCAAAACCAACGTTATTTACCAGATCATCGTTTCCCTGAAAATCTTAGCGTAACAACTAATTTAAAAGAAGTTGCTGAATTAAGCGATTTAATTTTGGTTTGCGTACCTAGCCATGCTTTTAAAAACACACTTATTCAACTTAAGCCGCATTTAACAAAATCAGTAAAAATAGCTTGGGCTACTAAAGGTTTTAATCCAGACGATGGTTGCTTACTACATGAAATAGTTGCCGAATTATTTTCTCCGCAAACGCCTGCCGCAATCCTTTCAGGCCCTACCTTTGCGCTTGAAGTTGCCAATAATTTACCAACAGCGATTACCATCGCGTCTTCTCAACCCGCATTTGCAAAAGAATTATCTAATATTTTACATAGCGACCTTTTTAGAACCTATACCAGTTCAGATGTTATCGGTGTAGAAGTTGGTGGTGCCGTTAAAAATGTCTTGGCTATTGCTGCTGGAGTTGCAGATGGATTAGGCTTTGGTGCTAATACGCGAGCAGCCTTAATTACCCGAGGTCTTAGCGAGATTATTCGCTTAGGTATCAAATTGGGCGGTAACCAAGAAACCTTCATGGGTTTAGCAGGCTTGGGTGATCTCATATTAACCTGTACTGACAATCAATCTAGAAACAGGCGATTTGGTTTAGCATTAGGTCTAGGTAAAGATCAAGCCTCCGCCATAGGTGAAATTGGACAAGAAATAGAAGGTATTTCTGCTGCTAAAGAAACCTACTTGTTAGCAAAAAAATACGCTATCGACATGCCTATTATTGAACAAACTTATAACGTACTTTATGAAAATTTGGCGCCCAGTACTGCAGTACATAATTTATTGGGCCGTGAACAAAAACCCGAGTATTAACAAAAAAGGACTTAAGGTATTATTTAGGGATCTATGTAATTTGTAAATCATAGTAGGAATCGGTCTAATAAAATCGACATAATGAGTGTAACTTTTGTTTATCATTTTATTATCTAAGATTAATGAATATTATATATTATCAAAGTCGCTAAATGAAAAAGCCAAGTCTAATGCAAGTCTTAATTACAAAGATCCTAATTTTGTAGGGGCGACAGATTCGCCCAGTACACACAATATTAAATAATGGGCGAATCAGTGCCCCTACAATAAAATATTGTATCCACTTCATAGAGGCTCGCAATGACACTCCTCAATCAATTAATTCACCGTATATGAAATCCTTTTTTCTACTAATATGTTTTTTTTTGAATAGTTGCACAGGCATTCCTGAAGGCTTAGTTGCCGTTGATGACTTTGAAATTAATCGTTATCTTGGCACTTGGTACGAAGTGGCAAGGCTAGACCACCGCTTTGAAAGAGGATTAGAAAATATTTCTGCTAATTATAGCTTACGTGCAGAGGGTGGTATTGATGTGCTTAATAAAGGCTGGGACACTCAAGCTAAGGAATGGCATCAGGCCTTAGGTAAGGCTCATTTTGCCAATCTAGCAAACAAAGGCATGCTTGAGGTATCTTTTTTTGGACCTTTTTATGGCGCTTATAATATTATCGAACTAGATAAAAAAGATTATAGCTACGCGATGATAACCGGACCTGATCGTTCTTTTTTCTGGATATTATCAAGAACCAAACAATTACCCCCAGCTACTATGCAGTCTTTGATCAAGCAAGCTAAAACATTGGGTTTCGATACCGATCAATTTATTTATGTTAAACAAGATTAAGTTTATGGGCTACCAACTCAAGGCGTTACAATTTAGCTTAAATGCTCAGTTTAGATAGGACTCTCCTAAGCACAGACTAAGGCCTATAACTAAGGGTGTAGAGTATAAGTTGGGTTAGCGACAACGTAACCCGACCACCTACCAAATCGCTTTGTCCCGAGTTAAGTTCGTAATCATTTTATCGAAAACTTACCTATCAAGACATCATTCCAAAATCTTCTGCTATAAGCGCCAGATCAATTAATGATTCAACTTGTAATTTTTTTCTAATTTGAGTGGCATAATTAGCCACTGTTTTATAGCCTAAACAGAGTTCATCGGCAATTTTGTGTACACTCTTACCTTGCGATAGCATTCTGAACACATCAAATTCACGCGGCGAAAAATCTACGATAATTGCATGGTAATCACTTTGGCTACTTGGTGAGTTATTTGTTTTTATTAATCCTTGTTCGATATAGTTCTGTCCCTGCATAATGGCAAATAGTGCTTCAGTAAGGATTTCTGGAGCACTATTTTTGGTGATATAGCCTTTAGCCCCGGCGTTTAAAGCACGATTAACATAAACAGCTTGGTGGTGGACACTAAATACCAAAATTCTAGCATTGCTGTCACGCTGAACTATACGACGTATCGTATCCAAACCACCAATTCCGGGCATCGATAAATCCATCACTAATATATCAGGCTTTAGATTTAGATATTGCCCGATAGCTTCTTCACCTTTTGCTGCTTCACTGATCACTTCAATTGAGTCGCCGGTCGATAATAACATGCGAAAACCAGCCCGAACGACGGCATGATCATCAACAAGAATAATCTTTATTTTTTCTGTCATGATACGGGAATCCATGCGGATAATTTCATGCCCTCACCTATTTTTGATTGAATAGTAATATCTCCATTAAGTGATTTCACCCGCTCCTTCATGCCTAAAAAGCCGAAACCATGGCTAATTAAACTAAGATTACAACCTTGACCATTATCCTGAACTTTTAAAAATAACATGGATTTTGGATGCTCTTGCAATTCTAAATTTATAGTAACCTGCTGCGCCTCTGAGTGACGAATCACATTAGTTAGGCATTCTTGTATAATTCTGAATACTTGTATGGCAATGGATTTATCAAGGTAATCCACTTCATCATGACAACTGATAATTACAGCAAGTTCTGGATTACGTTCTGACCAATGATGAGCTAGATCCTCCAGTGTCGCCTTTAAGCCTAATTCTGTTAGTACTAAAGGATGAAGCTGTTGCATCATAGAACGCACCACAATCATCAGATGATTACAAATACTTGTGATAGAAATGGAAATTTTATTAATATCTGCTTTTGGATGTGCAACCGTCACAGCCATCACTTTAATAGCTGTTAAAGATTGACCTAATTCGTCATGAAGTTCTTGAGATAATCGTTGCCGTTCATCTTCTTGTATAGCTAATGTGTGTTGAGTCAGGGCTCTATTTTCTTGCCTAGTTTTATCCAACTCCAGCATCATATGATTAACAGCTGTTGCGATTTTATCAAACTCAGCAATAGTGAAAGTAGGTATTGGTTGCTGATATTGGCCACTTTCAATTTCAGCTAAAGCATCAACGATTATGCCTATGCAAGTAAATGACTTTCTAAATACCATGTTAACCGCTACAAAAGTGAGTATTGTTAACAGTAATATTGAAACGAAAAACTCTACACTTTCTTGCCATGCTTCAGTAATTTCGTCTAAGGGTTGAGCTTGAATGAGTAGCGTTAACAGATCACCTTTTTTTGTTTTTATCTCATGTTTAACTATAGGATAATCACTCTGTACTAAGTGGATAAACCATAATGGAGGAAGTTCTTTAGGATTGCTGGGTAGTTTGTCACCTGCAAACTGAATTAGCTGGCCATTTGGCTTTTGGAGTTGAATACTCAGGTGGCGAGTTTGCTGCAAAGCACTAAAATGCGACAAGTCATTAACTTCTTGAAATACAGGTGTATCGGAGATACCTAAAGTTATTAATTGCATGACTAAATGTATAGAAGCATCCACTTCTTTAGCTATGGATTGCCGAGCTTGCCAAATAGCTATTGCCCCTCCTAATATCAACATGCACAGAGAAGATATTAAGATACGAAAAATAATTTGCTGACGAAGGCTCATGGGAAGACGCATAAGAAACAGCTCATAAACCCTTAACATCAAGGGAAAACATCAAAAATATTTTATAATATAAAAAGTTGAAACATCGAAGAAAGGTTCTATTAGAATTTAGTGAATTGCCGTCTAATAAAATCGACATATTGAGCGGATTTTTTTATTTATCATTTTAATATTTATGTTTAATGAATATTTTTTCTTATAAATACTGCTAAATGATAATGCCTTGTTTTAGTCAGCCTCGTTACGATCGATTTTAATCTTGTAGGGGCGAATTCATTCACCTCTACAAGATATTATTTCACCTATTCCACACAAGACAATTTATTTAGATTGACTACCATTTATTTCTAATTGTACACGGCGATTATTACTACGACCTTCTTCAGTATCATTAGTATCAATAGGACGAGTCCAGCCATAACCTTGTGTAGTCAAGTGTGGTGAATGAGTGTCATGGACTAAATACTTTTTAACCGCTAAAGCACGGTTTTCAGATAAAGCTATATTGTGTTTCAAAGTCCCTGTTTTACTAGTATGGCCTTGAACTTCAATATTTAAATCAGGATTGTTTTTAATGATTAAAGCGGCATTATCAAGATTTTTAAAATATTGAGGTTTGATAATTGCTTTATCATTGTCAAACTTAACATCAACAGTCCAGCAGCCATTAATTGCAACATGTGCACCAGCAGGAGTCTTAGGGCACTGATCTGCACAATCATTAACACCATCATGATCAGTATCTAATGCCGAGCAATCTGTGGTATGCGCCTGAACAACGGGTGTTGGTGCAGGAGTAGGAGCTGGACTTTGAGCAAACACATGTTTAGGTTTATCACCAAATGGAACTACAAAACCCATATTAACAACTAAATCATTAAATTCGTTAGTCCCTTGTTGTAGGTTGGCACCCAAATTATTATTGTACCGATAACGTATATCACTTCGAACTAAAAAGTTATCGCTTATTTCATAGGTGGCGCCGACTCCAGCTTCACCAATAAAACCAACACCATTATATTCATTATGATTGCTGTTGATTGCACCGATACCAATGACGGTATAAGGTGAAAAAGTACCGCGTGAAATGAAGTATTGAAAGTCTGCGCTACCACCAGCAATATCCCAACGGCCTTTTTTATTGGCGCTATCATAGCCTTGATAAAAACCTTTTAATTCTACATTGAAATGTTCATTAAGAATTTTACCAACACTCATGCCACCTCCCCAACCCACTTCAGAATTGCGGTCGCCACCAGGTTGAACAAAGTTGCCATAAGGTGCGACATACCACCTTTTATCAACAGCGCTATCATCAGCATGTACAGATGAAAAAAGCCCTAAGCTAGTCAATGCCGCTAGAGTAATTAAGTGTTTTTTAAACATAAAAATTCCTTAAAATAATAACCATAAAGTGGAAAAATAAAATACAGTTGATACAGATATGAATGGTTAACAGTGATTTTTGTATTACTGGGGATAATGACACAGTTAGATTATATACTAAATACTCGACTTAGGACTCATAGAAAAAAATTCCATCAACAAGAAGCTTTAATAGAAACCAAGATTAAACGTAGGGTGCAATAGCTTTAGCGTATGGCATAATGTCCGGGCTATAGCAAGTAATCTCGTTGAAACTTAATTGCATCGAGAAATCGAACGTCCGTATGCATTGTCAATCCTTAAGTCCGTAATTAATTAAGGGCAATTTAACAGCTTGTAGGTCGGATTACGCTACGCTAACCCGACCTACAATAACCCGATGAATTAAAAAATCATTTTGCTAGGGGCAATTTAATGATGAAAGTAGTTCCATGTCCAAGAGTACTTTCAACATCGATTACACCTTCATATTTTAGAATAATTTCTCGCGCCTCATAAACACCAATACCCATCCCCGCATTGCCTTTAGTAGTATCAAAGGGTTTAAACAAGCGTTCAGCGACAAACTTGGCGTCCATACCTATTCCTTTATCGATAATACTAACAATGGCATATTGATCATCTTTACTTAACACCATTTTAACGGTGCTATCATCTTCGCTAGCTTCTTGTGCATTTTGCACTAAATGTCCAAGTATTGCTGTAAGTTGAATTTTTTCACCCAAAACCTCACATTGATCTGAGGTCACAATGCATTCAATAGTGGGTTTATGAGATTGTTGCTGCAAAATGACATCTTTAATTATTTCATTAAGATTAATAAGTGTTACTGAGTCGGTTTTTACCCAGCCTTTCTTAAGCTGCCCCATAATTGCGTCTATTTTGAAAACAACATTTTCTAAAGTCTCAATTGAATCATCTATGAACTCTGGTTTATGTTTATGTTTTTCGGCATTTTTTACAATCAATGATACTTGGGCGACTAAATTTTTAAGATCATGTACCAAAAAGGCAGAAAGTTGGTTATAGGCTTCAAACTGACGTGATCTATACAAAGCTTCGCTGGTATGACTAAGTGCCAAAGCATTGGTTAATTGCATACCCACAGTTTTCAATAAATCATGATCCTCCCAAATAAGCTGCCTACTAATTTTTGCTTTAGCTAATACAACAAAAGCAACTAATTTGTTTTGGCGAAATAACGGCACAATTAAACTAATGTTTAAATCTTTACTAAGCCAAGGAGATAAATCAACCTCATTATAAACCTCAGGCTTATTTGAAAATTCAACAAAATCAATAACCCACTGTTTATTGATCATAAAGCGAATTAAAGAGTTATTTTTTTTAATGAGTTGCGTCGTCTGTTGGTTCAAGTGAATTTCTTCAGCCAAGTAAAAATCATTTTGATCATTATTTAGCCATAAAGCACCACCGGAGGTTTCAGTTAAGTCCATTAAAGTTTTAATAATGACGCTATATAACTCATTAACAGTGTCGATTTGAGCAATTGTTTTACTTAGCTCTATCCAGATATCTCGATAATCATAGCGGTAATTAAAAAAATGTTGATTAAAGTACACCTTAGTCATAGCTCTAATCTTACCGGATATAAGCAAGATTACTAGCGTCATGAGCGCTAAAAATACAAATATTATCTGGGCAAAGCCCCCCCAATTACCATCATAATCTCTGATATAAAAGCCTGCCAATGACATCAGCAATAGATATGAGCCAGTGATTATCAGTACTGATGTATGAAATAGGGCTTTTCTAGGGGCTTTAAAACTAACATTCGCATTGGTTTGCAAACGTCTTACTGAAATCATTAATAAGGGTACGATTAAGGCATTGAGAAAGCCTCTTGAATCCCATAGCAAAAAATCAATTTGAGCAAACAATAGAGACTTACTGTATACAATAAAATCTATACCAAATAATGTAGCTAATCCTAAACATAAAAACTTGATATTCCAATGTAAGTCTAGAGTTGAGTTACGATAAAGTTGCTCGACCAATATCAATCCAAAAATGGCAAAGATAACATGAGCAAAAATTCGAATATCCTGACCTATTAGTTGATGAATCTGATAGCGCAAATCACTAAATATTTCTAATATAAAAATTACAGCTATTATTAAAGTTACGACCTTATTCAGTAAGATATAACTATCAAATTGAGTGTCATTTTGCTGTTTCAATATTAAGGATCTTAATAATAAAAACCAAGCTGTATCGCGCAAAGTTTCTAACGGCAAAGTCGCGGAGGTTAACAAATCATCATGATAAATAGCATAAGTGATATAACCAGACCATAACAGGGATAACAAGACGGCTATCAATAAGGGTATGACTTGCGGATTTTTTTTAAAGTCTCTCAAAGAGAAGAACAGTAAAAACAAATTAGATACCGTGGCTGTTAAATAACTATAATAAGCGAAATTTTCCATGAAACTCATGCGGTACTCTGAAGGTAGACGTTTGTTGATAGTGGATACTAACTTAATTATCTGTTTATTGCATAACAAATATTCTGAGTTGCCATACAGAAAAATAATAAGAATTGATAACTATCATTATGAATACATTTGATACCCCTAGAGTTTCTGGTTATAGACAACTGAAAAAACTGCGCACTGCATTAGCTATATCACAAGGCACAAAATTATTATCTACTTTACAGCAAGAAGCTGAAGGTACGGTATCTCATGATCAAACCAAGCGCGTTACTTATCTAACCACTCTATTCTCTCGTATTCATCGGGAAATGTATCAAGATTGGAAGGAGCAACCGACCGTAAGTCATCGTCCTGGCACAATGACAGATCCAGATAAACGCAAAACTTTTCGTGAAACTATCGAGCGCTTGGTATTAGATGATGAAGATATCAATGAAGACACCGCTATTTTTGATAACAATGGCTTTGTCATAAAAACCGAAAATATAGCAGAAAGGCTAGGCAGTTTTTATCAAATAATGCGAGAAGTTCGGCCTTTTAGTTATGGTAACCGCTTAACGCTAGATTTCTTTATCACTATGTTAGGTAAATTACCCGCCATTAAAAGTGTTTACGAACAAGGCATAGATTTTAGGCGTATCGATACCTGCGATGCTAGGGCTTTACATAATCCTAACAGCACACTCAGAGAAATTACTTTAGCTTTTGAACATGCATTGGATCCTACGCGTAGTAAAAGCTTGCAAAATAAAGCAAACGCTTACGGTAAATGGCCAGAGAACAAACATTTTATTTCAGGCATTCCTTTTTTATCGCATACCACTCAAGATGGAATAAACTGCCTCGTTGCTGTAAATGGGGGATTAGTCCCTTTAGAAAACATTAAACAAGAGCTATTTATTGCCGGCAAGCATTTGGCTGATTATCCACTATGTACCACTGAGATAATGATTGGCTATTTACCTGGCACTGAAGCTATCAGACGATCAGGTTGCTATGAAATCGACGGAATTAGCATTAATGCGGATGGTGCGGCACCTTTATTTTGTTTAGATATCAATATGCTCACTGGATTACGGTCGCCCGCCCACACTGAATTAGTTGAATTACTAAAACAATGCCAAGGCAATAAAGCTAGCATTTTTGATTTGGTAAAAATCCCCGAACTTAAAGAACAATTAATCAACTCTGCTAGTGGTGATAGTCGCTTAGAACGAGCCGTTGAAATTGCTCACGAACGTTTAACTAAAATTATAAATAAACTAGACATCGAAAAAGAACAGCTTTTTAAGGATAAATGGCCCGTTACAAAGCCCATGTTATTTATGTCTATGGGCGGCGCGGGTGCCGGTAAAACGGCAGTAGAAGACATAGCAAAAGCGCATTGTAGTGATAATTATGTAATCGCTTCTTTAGATGAATTTAGAAAAAAAAGTGATCTTTATCAAGTGCTCACAGCGGCTAGTCATCATAGTGATGATTATGTCTATGTTGAACCTTTTGCTAATAGACTAAGAGACGCAGTCGCGGAACATGCCAAACAGAATCATATTAATTTACTTTATGATGGCACGGGCATTCCTTATCAGCCTCGTTATTCAACTATCATTCAGCAATTTGCAGAGGCCGGTTTTTACACTCAAATAACAGCCGTTGATGCCTTTATAGTTAAACCTAAAGATCGTGAATATGAGTTGATTCGCTCGAATGTCATAGATAGCGTTAAAGAGCGTTACGAAACTACAGGCCGGGCTCTGCCCTGGGTAGTAACAGTCGATAAACATATACGAGCACCTCGATCTTTCTTTAACGCTTTAGAACATCAACAATTAGAAAAATTGTCCTTATTTGCTAATGATGGTGAAAAAGATCGGCATTATTTAGTAGCAGAAAGCTTTTCATTTGCTGATCAAGAAGTTCGTGATCTTCAACAGCACCAACTAGCTGGCACATTAAAACCTTATTTTGAGTTATTGATTAAAAACCATCATGAATCAATATTAAGTTATTTAGCTCAAAACGACAGTGCTCAATTAGAGAGACTGATTAATAGAAATCCATTTTTTTCAGAAACTAACGTAGCCTTTCAAATTTATCACAGCAATGCCGGCAATCGTGTACTGATTATTTATAACGCTAGGCGCTTGGTCGATTTTGTCGAAAAGAGGCAATTAAATCCTAATGCTTCTGGGGTTGAGGGTTTATTACACAAACCTGAATCATTGGCTTTTCATGTAGACCCCTATGCAAAAGATCCGTGGATAACAAGATTACAAGAATGATATTAATCGTTATATAAATCATTACATTAGCGATGCTTTTACTTGAATCCTATCCCTAACTGCCCACAGTCAATAATATAAATAATTGTTTCACTTGTAGGAACGACAAATTCAACTCCAGCCCAACACTGACAGAGGGGGCTCGGAGAGGTTATAAAACAGCTGAATGCATAGAAGATTAACTCAAAGAAAACTTATGATTCGCTAAATAAAATATAAGACAATAGTCACAACAAAACTCCATCACACCTATCACTCAGCCCAATAGAGGATAAATGCATGTCAGACATCAAAGTTTATAATGTAAAACCTGAGATTGCGGTATCTGCGCATATTAACGCCGACAGCTATCAACGACTTTATAAGCAATCTGTAGAAGAGCCTGAAACCTTCTGGGCAGAGCAAGCTCAGCAGTTTTTACAGTGGGAAAAGCCTTGGCATACTGTCATGAATTACGACTATCCCACGGGATTTATTCGTTGGTTTGAAGGTGGAACGCTAAACGTCAGCGTCAACTGCATCGATAGACATCTTGAAACACGTGCCGATCAAATCGCACTTATCTGGGAAGGTGATAATCCCGCTCATGATAAAAAAATTACATATCGTCAATTGCACGAAGACGTTTGTAAATTTGCTAATGTTCTAAAAGAGCTAGGCGTTAAAAAAGGCGATAGGGTTTGTATCTATTTACCTATGATTAGCGAAGCGGCTAGCGTCATGTTAGCTTGCACACGCATAGGCGCGGTGCATTCGGTTGTCTTTGGTGGTTTTTCTGCTGAAGCCCTAAAAGACCGAATATTAGATTCTGATTGTCAGTATGTTGTTTGCGCTGATGAAGGTTATCGGGGCGGTAAAACAATTGCCATTAAAGCTAATGTTGATATAGCTGCGGCATTATGCCCACAACTTAAAAAAGTCATTGTCATTAAAAATACTGGCAACCCAGTAGAGTGGCATGAGCATCGTGATATTTGGTATCAGCAAGCAATGTCAGAAGCTTCAAGCATTTGTCCCCCTGAAGAAATGCATGCAGAAGACCCTTTATTCATCCTCTATACCTCAGGTTCCACAGGAAAACCTAAAGGCATATTACATAGTACCGGCGGTTATTTGTTATATACCGCGATGACCCATAAATATGTATTTGACTACCATGACGGTGATATTTATTGGTGTACGGCTGATATAGGTTGGGTCACTGGCCATTCATACATGATTTACGGGCCTTTATGTAACGGTGCTACGACCTTGTTATTTGAAGGTGTACCTACCTACCCAGAAGCAGACCGTTTTTGGCGCGTTATAGATAAGCATCAGGTTAATATTTTTTATACCGCACCTACCGCTATTCGAGCTCTGATGGCACAAGGCAATGACTTTGTAGACCGTACTGATCGCAGTAGTCTACGTATACTGGGTAGCGTAGGTGAACCTATAAATCCTGAAGCATGGGAATGGTATTATCATATAGTCGGTAATGAAAGCTGTCCTATTATGGATACATGGTGGCAAACAGAAACCGGCGGCATTTTAATTACGCCATTACCCGGCGTGACCGCTTTAAAACCCGGCTCCGCCACCCTGCCCTTTTTTGGCATCATCCCTGAGATTATGGATAATGAAGGTCAGATCATGGAAGGTGAAGCTTCAGGAATACTCGTTATTAGTCGCCCTTGGCCTGGTCAAGCTCGATCTTTGTATGGCGATCATCAGCGATTTGTAGAAACCTATTTTAAAAACTACCCCGGTTATTATTTTGCCGGTGATGGCGCCAATCGTGATGCCGATGGTTATTTTTGGATTACCGGACGCGTTGATGACGTTATCAATGTATCGGGTCATCGCATGGGCACTGCTGAAGTTGAAAGCGCCTTAGTTTTACATCCACTGGTTGCAGAAGCCGCTGTAGTGGGTTATCCCCATGACATCAAAGGCCAAGGTATTTATGCTTATGTCACTTTAAATATCGGTATAACACCCTCAGAAGAACTGCGATTAGAACTCATCGCTCTAGTACGATCTGAAATTGGCGCTATTGCTAACCCCGACATTATTCAATGGTCACCTGGCTTACCCAAAACGCGTTCTGGAAAAATTATGCGTCGTATATTGCGTAAAGTAGCAGCTAATGAATTAGATAATTTAGGTGATATTTCCACCCTAGCCGATCCAGTTGTCGTGGATGACATTATCAAAAACCGAGTTAATAGATAAACCCTCAATTTTAGGATGAGCTTCATACTCATTCAGCAGCTATCGCTCTTGCTTTAAAGCAAAGTTAAATTCAGTCACTGTAGGGTGCAATACGCCCTACAGATTAGTAGTTATGTTCATTAGCTAATTCCTGAATACGATCGTAATCGGCATTCAATCCTAAGCGTAATACGC
>CAIZMK010000021.1 GCA_903934035.1 uncultured Methylococcaceae bacterium | reverse complement strand
TCGGGTTACGCTATCGTTGACCCGACCTACGTCTACAAACCTTTGCAATGGAGTCAAAACTCACGAGTTTTGTTGCTTGGCGTAGCGATAGCGTAAGCCAAGCATTTCCCGCGCATCCTGTCGGGTTACGCTATCGCTAACCCGACCTACGTAACTATTGTAGGGGCGATAAATCCTTAACTTAATGACATTGGGCAACGCCGTATTGTACTGAATGTTGAGCACTTATGAGATGAATTGGCGTATTGATAGTTTATGCGGTGTAATACGGCTGTCGCCTCACACCCTACAAAAGTTTAAAGGGTAGTGTTATAACTAAAATTTGTTCTTAAAAATAATTATCAGGATTTGTTATGAAAATTAAATGGTTGTTTATCTTTACTGGTGTCTTTTTAATGTTGTCGTTACCTGTTTATGCACATAGTGGCTTAGATACCGAGCATGGTTTCATTGATGGCTTTTTGCATCCGCTAATGGGTCTTGATCATCTGCTGGTCATGCTAGGGATAGGCTTGTGGGCAGCAAAACTGGGTGGGCGAGCTGTGTGGTTTGTACCTGTTAGTTTTTTGGCGGCGATGGCAGTAGGTGCTGGTTTAGAAAATTTGGGGCTTACACTCAGTTCCCCAGAAACCTGGGTGGCTTTATCAGTGATGGCCTTAGGCTTATTGGTGTGGAAAAACAAGCTAATGTCTTTGCAATATTCAGTGATTTTAGCGGCTGGATTTGCCTTAAGTCATGGTTATGTCCATGCGGCAGAATTGCAAGACGATGCCAATATAGTTAGTTACGCCTTGGGATTTTTGTTAACGACGGCAGTACTTCACGGCTTGGGTGTTTTAGTCGGTTTATCGAAAATGATCAAACTAGATATTATAAAATCAGCATTTGGCTTGCTTTGTACAATAGTAGGTGCGGTTTTATTGCTTAGCTTTTAAGCGGATGTTTGTAGATTTAATTGATGGCAAATTTCAAAGCATTGAGACTGAAATCACCCAAGGTTGGCATGCGCAACTAGAGCTGGGTTTCGAGTTCCAAGATAATAAAACGGTATTAGCCCATCGCCGTCATCAAGGTCCACTCACGGTACAGCGTCCTTTTTATCCTGAGGGTGGCGTTTGCCATGTGTATTTGTTACATCCGCCCGGTGGTGTCGTCGCAGGGGACAGTTTGACCATAACGATAACTGCGGCAGCAAAGAGTGCTGCTTTAATAACGACACCGGCAGCAGGTAAGTTTTATCGTAGCAGTGGACTATTGGCTAAACAGCACGTTACTTTGAATGTAGCAGAAGGCGCTATTTTGGAATGGTTGCCACAAGAAACCATAATTTATGAAGGCGCTAGAGTGGCATCTAAGCTAAGGGTCGATTTAGAAATCGGTGCTCGTTTTATAGGATGGGAAGTTTTAGCTTTGGGTCGTCCTGCTGCTAACGAAGGTTTTACGATGGGTGAGATTAGCTTAGGCTGGCAAATTTTCAAGGCAGGTGAGCTTTTTTATCAAGAAAAATTAAGGCTAGATGCTGAAGCTTTTGCTGCACGCTGGGGATTGAATGGACATTCAGCTTGCGGAACCTTATTCGTTAGTCCAGCTACGGCGGCGCAATTGGAGAAAGTTCAGCAACTTATTGGTGATAGCCCAGGCCTTGGCGTTACTTTAATTGATGACTTATTGATATGTCGTGCACTCGATAGTCGTGCAGATCGATTACGCAGTTTTTTTCAGCAGGTTTGGGCAGCGCTAAGACCAGATGTTTTACAATGTAAGGCCTCTGAGCCGAGAATTTGGGCAACTTGATGACTTATGATCTCCTGTGCCGCATACGCCCTATTAAATTGGCTTTATATATCACTCCCAATTTAAGTATTTGTAGGCCGGAATAAGACTTTACGAGCTTAAGCGAGTAAAGCGTTTCCGGCATAGGTACTGTACTGTGCCGAAAACTTAAGTCGCTAACCCGACCTACTAATGATAGATAGCACTAAATAGGATAACCCATGCATTTAACGCCACGCGAAAAAGATAAGCTTTTAATTTTTACTGCCGGATTATTGGCAGAACGTCGTAAAGCAAGAGGACTAAAACTCAATTGCCCAGAAGCGATTGCTTATATTAGTGCTGCTATCATGGAAGGCGCCAGGGATGGTCGTACAGTTGCTGAATTAATGGAGTTTGGTCGTACTTTGTTAAGTCGCGATGATGTCATGGAGGGTATCTCAGAAATGTTGCCTGATGTGCAGGTAGAAGCGACTTTTCCAGATGGTACGAAGTTAGTGACGGTTCATAATCCCATCGCTTAAAAAAAGCTTTAAATAAATATGAAACAATTGTTAAAGAATCGGAGAGCGCTGGCATGATACCTGGAGAAATTATCCCTGTTGAGGGTGATATCGAACTGAATGTAGGCTGTGCAGTCATTTCGCTGTTGGTTGCTAACAGCGGCGACCGCCCTATACAAGTGGGTTCACATTATCATTTTTTCGAAACCAATCCCGCCTTGCATTTTGATCGAGACAAGGCTCTAGGCTATAGATTAGATATAGCTGCAGGCACTGCGGTACGATTTGAGCCCGGACAACTAAGGGAAATACAACTTGTGCCGTTTTCAGGATTACGCCGTGTTTATGGTTTTCGTCAGGCAATTATGGGTGAACTTAAGGAGTCTGTATGAGCAGAATTAGCCGGCAGGCCTATAGTGATATGTTTGGCCCGACTACTGGGGATAAAGTACGTCTCGGTGATAGTGGTCTCTTTTTACAAGTTGAAGCTGATCGGACACTTTATGGAGAAGAAGTTAAGTTCGGTGGCGGTAAGGTAATACGTGATGGTATGGGACAAAGTCAGCTTGATTCATCTATCGCGATGGATTTGGTTATCACTAACGCCCTGATTGTCGATTATTGGGGCATCATCAAAGCTGATATAGGTATCAAAAACGGCCGTATTGCTGCGATAGGCAAGGCGGGTAATCCTGATATTCAAAACGCAGTCGATATCGTTATTGGCCCAGGTACTGAGATTATTGCTGGTGAAGGAAAAATTTTAACAGCAGGTGGTATTGATGCGCATATTCATTTTATTTGCCCGCAACAAATAGAAGAAGCGCTGTCATCGGGTGTCACGACCATGATAGGCGGTGGTACTGGGCCTGCGACAGGCACTAATGCGACGACTTGTACGCCGGGGGCTTGGAATATTCAACAGATGTTGCGATCGCTAGATGGCTTTCCTATGAATTTTGGTGTGTTGGGCAAAGGTAATGCCAGTCTGCCTGTCGCTTTAGAAGAGCAGGTACTAGCCGGTGCTATGGGTTTAAAGCTCCATGAAGATTGGGGTACCACGCCAGCAGCGATTGATTGCTGTTTGTCGGTAGCTGATCGTTTTGATGTGCAAGTTGCCATACATACCGACACTCTCAATGAATCCGGTTTTGTTGAAGATACTATTGCTGCTTTTAAAGATCGCACCATTCATACCTACCATACCGAAGGTGCCGGCGGTGGTCATGCTCCGGATATTATCAAAGCCTGTGGCTTGGCTAATGTGCTGCCCTCATCAACGAATCCGACTCGCCCTTTTACCATTAATACAGTTGATGAGCATTTGGATATGCTCATGGTTTGTCATCATCTCGATCCCAGTATTCCAGAAGATGTGGCTTTTGCTGAATCACGTATTCGTAGAGAAACCATCGCTGCAGAAGATATCTTGCATGATCTGGGTGCTTTCTCAATGATTTCATCAGATTCACAGGCAATGGGCAGAGTAGGTGAGGTGATTATCCGCACTTGGCAGACCGCACATAAAATGAAATTGCAGCGTGGTAGTTTGCAGGAAGATTCTTCGCAAAATGATAATTTTCGTATTAAACGTTATATCGCTAAGTACACGATCAATCCGGCCATTAGTCATGGTATTTCCCATGAAGTAGGTTCGATAGAAGTCGGTAAGTTAGCCGATTTAGTATTATGGGATCCTGCTTACTTTGCCGTTAAACCCAGTTTGATTTTAAAAGGAGGTTTGATAGCCCTAGCTGCGATGGGTGATGCCAATGCTTCAATTCCAACGCCACAGCCGGTGCATTATCGGCCAATGTTTGGTTCATTCGGCCAGACAGCCTCAGCTACCTCGATGATTTTCTTGCCACAAGCTGCGGTTGGTGCTGGTGTTCCGGAATCTTTGGGTTTGCGTAAGCGTGTAGGCATTGTCAAAAACACGCGTAATATCGGCAAAAAAGATTTAATACATAATCACTATCAACCTAACATTGAAGTCGATCCACAAACTTATGCGGTACGTGCTGATGGACAGTTATTGACCTGTGAGCCTGTGGCTGTTTTGCCATTT
>CAIZMK010000020.1 GCA_903934035.1 uncultured Methylococcaceae bacterium | reverse complement strand
TGAAGGATCATAAGGACGCCGTCGCACTGTGGGGCTAAAACACTGACATCTGTGACGGGAATAACAGGCGGGCAATCAAAAAAGACATAATCATCTGTAATTATAAACGGAATAAATAACGTATGATTGTCCGTAAATATGGTATCGATTACTACCGCATCTAGGATGCTGATTTTTATTATCTATAAAATCCAGAACCTTGTCATAAACCCCACGCAAACTAAGTACGCAGTCTATGCTATCTAATGACATGGCGGCCTCAATTCCCGTTACCTCTGATAATATCCAAACGTCACCTTGCCGCACATAGCGCTCAATGTTGGGCTGGTCTTGTGCGACCAACAGATATTCTCGTAATGAAGCAATTTTACGATAAAGGGCGAATTTACTGCCTCAGTCATAAGCTTCGGTGGACGGTGATAGCACTTCAATCAGCAGAGTAGGATTAAGCAAAGTATCTACTTGCGCATCCTCAAATTGCGGTGTGCCGCACACAACGGCGACATCTGGATAATGGTAGATTGTTGCTTCTGCGGCTTTGATGCGCATATCGTTAATATAGGCTTCACAGGGGCGTTTTTTGAGTTGCAGACTGAGTTCCCGATAAATATTTCCAGAAACCAGATTATGCTTTCGGCTTGCACCGGTCATCGCATAAATTTGACCGTCGCGGTATTCGCTTTTATAAGACGCGCTACGCTCCAGTGTTAAATAGTCTTCGACGGTGTAATGCGTTTTTGTAAGTAAAGCAGACACGAATTAAATTGCCAATACGAATAAAAAATACAGCTAGAGTAACAAGGGACTAACCATGGTTTATGAAGATGCAGAGCGTGTGCTAATTCTAAAACGCTAACCTGTTCTTTAAGCCGTTGACCGAAGAGTATTGCGCTCAATCATACCTCTTACATACGACGCGCATCCCTCTATTACACCTTGCCAATTTAATGATGTTGCCCAACCCATAGTCGCGCATTATGCCAAACAAAGGATTTGTATTGTTACCGGAATATTTTGTAGGCTAACTTTAGCCCATGTTGGCTCACTATTATTTTTTGTGCCCTAATATAAAATAAATTGCTCCCTTTCCTTCACGTTAAATACCCAACAAGATGATTTTGTTGTCTTACATGAGCGTTAAATACCACACAAGCCATTCTTGTTTCCTTGCATTCGGATTTAGATTTCCAACAAAGCAATTTTGTTCTCTAGTGATAGTGTTAATTACCGAACAAAGCGTTTTTGTGAGCTATCAATCGTGATAGTTACCGCGCAAGCCATTTTTGTGCCCTAATAATCGGGCGAAATATTAAAAAAACCCTTAAGTTAGGGCAATAAATTCAGAGGGTGCTATGACCCTAAAAACCAATGCACTGGCAAGCAATGTTTGTTGTATGTCTAATGATTTTAAAACTGAAATAATGTTTGTGCCCAAGTCTTAGATTCAATTGGCCAACTCTTTTATAATTTATTTGGCATATTGATCATATTAAGCTTAATAGTAAGGCCTCCATTTAACTTATGGCTGAATTAAATAACGACATCATCTGACGTATTAATTAAGTACACTATCATTTACTTATTCAGGATTAAATGTATGACTGCCTTTATAGAAAATTCTAATCGTGAAATACGTGTCTTTATCTCCTCAACTTTTAGGGATATGCAAGAGGAGCGGCATTATTTAATGAGTCACGTGTTTCCTGTTGTTCGACGTGCTTGTCGTGATAGGCAGGTAGAGTTTACAGAAATTGATTTGCGCTGGGGTGTCACACAAGAAGAAGCTGAACAAGGCAAAGTACTTCGGATTTGTCTTGAAGAGATTAATCGCTGCCGACCTTATTTTGTTAGTTTATTAGGCGATCGCTATGGTTGGGCGCCCTTAGATACCGATTTAGATCATAAAGCAGAATTGCTCGGCTTATTTCCTTTCTTAGAAGATAGTTTAAAAGGCGGCTTAAGTGTCACAGAGATGGAAATCTTACATGGGGTTTTAGATAACCCAGATATGGCTGAACATTGCTTCTTTTATTTAAGGGACACAGGGCTTAGTCAATCATTAGCGGATAAGTTTAATGCTTCTAATGATTATTTTGAAACAGAGTCGCCACTTAAAGCAAAATTATCAGCACTTAAAGCAAGGTTACGCAATAGTGGTTTACCTGTTAGAGATAATTACACCAATATGGAAGCGTTGGGTGAATTAATTAAAACCGATTTATTGGCGGCTTTAGATAAGCAATTTCCTCAAGATCAAACACCTACACCGTTTAAGGCCGCACAAGATGCTCATCGCAGCTATGCACGTGAGCTTTGCCATGCTTATAGTGCGAATCCTAGAGATATTGAAGCGTTAGATACTTTTTTACAGACTAAAACAAATCATGCTTTATTAGTGACAGGTGAGTCTGGATTAGGTAAGTCGGCTTTGCTGGCTTACTGGATCAGTCAACAACGCCATGCAAATCCTAAGCAATTTATCATTGAACATTATATAGGTATCACGGGTGATGTTGATCCAGCGGTTATTGTCTACCGGATAATGGCTGAAATAAAACATCGTCTAAATGATGGGCAAGATTTACCTAGTACCCCTGAAGATGTGATTCGAGATTTTCCTTTATGGTTGGCAAAAGTTGGTGAGCAAGATCCTTTGTTGTTGATTATTGATGGACTTAATCAATTAGATAGCAAAGAATGTCTATGGCTACCTATTTTTTGGCAGGAAAATGTAACGGCTATTTTTAGTGTTATCCCTGGTGATCAATTGGAGTTATTCGATCAACGAGACTGGCCTATTCATACCTTAGAAGCGCTGGATGTAAAACGTAAAGAACAATTAATCCGTGATTGGTTAGCGACTTATCGAAAAGCTTTATCGACCCAACAATCAAGACGCATCGCACAAGCACCTCAAACAGGGCACCCATTATTTTTAAAAACAGTATTAGAGGAGTTGCGTATCTTTGGATACTTTGAACACTTAGATCAGCGCATTGATGCCTTATTAACGGCTGGCAATCCCCAAGAATTATTCGTCTTAGTGCTAGAGCGCTTAGAAAAAGATTTTAGTAAAGCTATCGTTACTCAGATTATGCAAGCTCTTTGGGCTGCTAGGCGCGGGCTATCTGAAACAGAAATAGCCGGCATTACGGGTTTAAGTCGCTTGAGTATTTCTACATTTTTAATGTCGATTGATGCGCATCTAGCTAAACACGGTGGCTTATTAAACTTTTTTCATGATTACTTAAGAGTAGCGGTTAAGCACTATTGTTTTGAGAATAAACAAACGGAAGCTAATGTACATATCAAATTAGCTCACTACTTTAATAATCAGGAATTAAGCGATCGGGTAGCAGAAGAGTTACCCTGGCAATGGCAACAAGCCCAGCAATGGGAGAATTTAAAGGATTGTATTAGTGCTATACCCCTGTTCTCAATTCTGTATAAAAAAGATGATTTGGCGTTATTGGGCTATTGGTTGGCAATGGGTGATCAATTCGATCCAGGTCAGTGTTACCTAAAGGCGTTAGAAAAGTGGGAGGAAGAAAATATTGTAGAGTCAAAGACATTGGTTTGGACTCTTGATGCCTTGGGGTATTTTTTAAGTAAACGATTTGTACAGTTACCCATTGCAGAATCAATTTATCATCGTGCACTAGAAATTAGTGAAGCGAATTTTGGGGTCGATCATCCGGGTACAGCGATGATTATTAGTAACTGTGCGATGTTACTCAGTGATCAGGGAAATTATGAGGAGGCAGAGCGTTTATATTATCGCTCCTTGGTAATTCGTAAACAAATTTTCGGTACAGATCACATCAATACCGCCGATGTGCTTAATAATTTGGCAGAATTATGCAGAATCATAGGGCAGTTTGAAAAAGCTGAGCAGTTATGTCATAAAGCATTAAAGATTTATGAAAAAGAGTTGGGGCCAGAGCACCTTAGTACTGCAAAGTGTCTTAATAATCTAGCACTATTACTAAAGACCCAAGGTAACTTTGATGATGCTGAACCTTTAAATCGTAGGGCTTTAATAATATATGAAAAGGTTTTAGGTAGAAGTCATCCTGATACCGCTATCAGTCTGAACAATTTGGCAAATTTGTTGAGTAATTTGAAACCAAACTATAGAAAAGCAGTTGGCACAGAGCATCCCGATATAACTCCAGTTCTTAATAATTTAGCAAATGAATTGAATGATCAAAGAAATGAGGAGGCAGAATTATTGTATCGACGTGCTTTAGCAATACGTGAAAACGTTTTGGGTGCACAGCATCATCGTACCGCATGTAGTCTTAATAATCTGGTGAATTTTCTAAAGAATCAAGGGGGTTATGAAGAAGCAGAAATCTTATACAGACGTGCCCTTAGTTGTTATGAAAAAACATTAGGTACTGATCATTTAGACACGGCGATGATACTTAATAATCTGGCTTTATTACTGCATGAAAAATCTTCTTATGAAGAGGCTGAAGATCTATATCATCGGGCGATTAACATTTATCAAAGAGTTTTGGGTGAGGATCACTTTGATACTGCGATGAGTATACAAAATTTAGCTGATTTGCTCAGTGATCAAGGCAGGAATGTTTTCTCGGAACAGTTATATCGCCGTGCACTTAAGATTTATGAAAAAGTATTAGGCAATCATATTAATACTGCTGGATGCCTGAACAATTTAGGGAATTTGCTAAGCATTCAAGGTTGTTTTAAGGATGCGGAGCCTTTGTATCGTCGAGCACTTGTTATATATGAAAAAGAGCAGGGCGATGAGCATCCTGATACAACAATGACACTAATGAATTTGGCAATGTCCTTAACTGATCAAGGTAAGTTGAATGATGCAGTACCTTTATATAAACGTGTATGCACAGTCACTGTAAAGGTTTTAGGTGCTGACCATTCAGATACTATAGATTGTTTTAATAGGTTAGAAGTGCTTTTGAAGGATAAGTTAAAGTGAAGTCAAAATTCGATTTTGACAAACAAATTACAGTTCTAAATAGTGTAAAACGTTATATCGTTTAATCACGTGGCGTTGGTTTTAAAGGATTTTGGTGCAATGCGATAATTTTTTGTGTGATTTGTTGGTATAAGGCGGGCGGCAAAAAACCGTAGTCGTATTTATCAAGTGTTTTGGGGATAGGTCGTAAATCATAACCAGGCCATTGAAATTGATTAAAGTCATCTAAGATTATCCATGAGCGTTCGCCATCTAAACCTAAATGTTGTTTTACCTTGGGTGGTATTTCAATGGCGGCATTAGGATTGTGAGGAGGGGTATGTGTAATAGGTGCAACAGTGACAATCTGTTCTGTTTCGCTTTTTTCGACTACCAGTATTATGGCAGAGGGTCTGTTCTTAAGGCCTTCTAGTTGTCCAGTTTTGGACTCGTTTTGCCATAAGTAAGAATATGAAATAACGAGGCCATTTTCCGGCTTAGGGTACGGCATTTCAAATTTAATCCATCAAACTATTTAAATGATCATGCGCATCATTCATTTTTGCTTGGCTAATGGCTGTAATCGTATCTGAAGGTAATTCGGTTACATGATAAGTTTGTCTTGCGCGTGATTTGAGCATTATGTATTCGTTATATTCATGTTCAGACAAAAAATAACCACTGGTTCGACCATGACTGGTAATAGCAATTGATTGGCGTTGAGCCTGCTCTTTATATAGACCAAAATGTTTAACAAACTCACTTGCAGTTACTTGAATCATAATGTTATCTAGTATTAATTTTGCAAAATACCGAATTTACAGAATTTACGTAAAATTGTCAATATGAATGGATTGGCTAATAAGGTGCTATTTTTAATAACGTGAAGTTACATTTATTTATGATTCAAAAAACAGCTCATGAGAGTCCTTAAGTACTTTACTTTGTGGCTCCTATGCAGTGGGTCACTGCCATTGAGTAAAGAATTGGAAAGTTGTAGTGGCGAATAAATTCGCCACTACAAGATCATAATCTTCTTATCAATGCTTGTATCAGTTTAGGCATAATCCTATAACCGATTTGATCAGAGTTAATATGCATGAATCAATAAACATAAATATTAAAGGCGAATTCAACTATGAAGTGCAATTCTAGTATTCAAGCATACTGTCTTTTGACCTCAATCTGACCAAGAAAATTAAACACTAAACCACTGAAGATTGATGGAACTCCTTAATATACAAATCGGCATTACAGGCCATAGAGCTATTTGCCTTGAAGATTTACCTGCTATAAAAGATGAGGTCAGGCATCGGTTATTAGCTTTAAAAATGCAATACCAAGCCAAGTCACTATGCTTGTTTTCTGGGCTTGCAGAGGGAGCTGATCGCTTAGTAGTAGAGATTGGTCTTGAGCTGGGCATTCCATTTGTTGGAGTTCTACCTATGGTAGTATCAGATTACCTATCTGACTTTAAAACACAAGTCTCTCGTGATAAGTTTGATTATTTATTAACCTTAGCAAGTCGCATTGAAATATTATCAGCAATACCTGTAAATACTAATGAGGATAGGCTTTTATGCTATCAGCAATTAGCCGTTTATTTGGCTCAAAACTCTCATATTTTAATTGCTATATGGGATGGTGATCTTACAGAAAAGTCTGGTGGAACTTCTCAGGCGGTTAGGTATTTTAAAGAAGCTAAAATGTATAAAGAAGGTTCTTTAATACATATTTTAATAAAGCGCTGTTATAGCTAATGGTTTAAAAAACTTCTGGTTTTTGAATAAAAAGTGTAACATCCAAAAATTATTTGCTAAGTCAGCATTTGCCGACATTGAATATTAGATTCTGATATGTGCTGATTACAGGGTTAAGGCAATTAAGCTAGCCTAGTTAAGATTACATTTACTCTGGCCGCTTCGATGAAATATTAAATAACCATTAAGCTAAAGCAATCCTAAAATGAAAAAACTTATTCTACTTAATATGCTTCTTTTTTTAACAGGTTGTTTTTTTAATGAGCCTAGTCAAATTGAAATTGAAAATGCTTTAAAAGATTACTTTCAAGCCAAGCTTTTACACGCGGGTGATGGTAATTTGTTAGGACAAGTTATCGATGAGGCTATGGGGATTGATTCTATTGAATTTCATAGCATTGAAAAAATTAGTTGTACATCACCCGATTTAACCTCTGCTACTTGTGAAGTGGCTTATGACTTTACTTTGGGCAAGCAAGAAAATCCCGTGGCTATTTTATTTGCTGGTGCTGGTAGACACAAAGCTGTTGAATCTTTTCGATTTGTAAAGTCGAGTAAAGGTTGGATAGTCGCAAGTTAATCTCAAATGACAGGTCTTAATAAAACATCAATCTACCGCTATCGTTGCCAAGCATGTGCGCATGATATTTCGATACCCTTTTTAAAATGCGCTAATTGTGGCTTAACTTCTGGGGAGTTTGAAACTGATCACCCCAACCTTAACTATCAAACTGTTTGTTCAAAATGCCGCGCTGAACTAGTTAATGCCCCATTACCTAACACTTGCCAAGCTTGCGGTACAACAAAAAATGCTTGGTGGAATTTAAACAACAATCAATGTTATCAACCTAATCTTTCTCTATTAGAGGATATACCAACGAATGCTATTTGGATTAGTGGTGATTTTAACGGCCATTATTCAGGCAACAAAATAAACACAAAAACCATTACCCACAACCATCGACATTATGATCTCGTCATTGATAACGGTAAGCTTGTAAACGTTATAAAAATAAAAGAACCACCCTTTTCGTTACAAAATGACGAACCTTATCCGATACGGCAAGCGTTTGTCACCAGCACTATCAATAGCCCAAGTTTTGATAAAAACTTTAAGATAACGCTCTTCGATTTTAGATTACATTTTCCTGAAAAAACCGCTTACAAAGAAATATCAAGGAACGATACGATTATCGGGAACATCTCAGGCAAAGCTTATGCGTATATTAAACAGCCAGAGGATATGCCTCCAGCACCTGGTTTAGATGAAAATACAAAATCGGATACAAATACTTCAAATGAATCTGAAAGTCCACTAAATGATTCAACTCATTCATCTAATGTAAACAGCACAAATCCTGCCTCGCCAACCGTTGATAGCCCAGCTAATTGCTTTACTTGCTGGTTTGTAACATTGCTTATTTCAGGTCTTGGATTGTGGATTTGTTGTGACTGGCATTTGGCGCTAATTGGCACATCAGTCATGGGCATTACTTGCCTTTTAGATCAATTGTTAGTAAAAAATAATTCAAAGATAGAATCCACTTTTAATCGGATAAGTTTGGGTACTTTATTAGTCATACTTTCCATCTTTGGTATTGGTTATTATGGTTTTCTATTAAATCTAACACACTGCACCAATACACCTATCTGGCCTTTATTTCTCTCTGGTATTTCATTAGTGTTATCCGCATGGATATCCAGTTGTTTACTTAGATCATTACTGACAGGCTTATGGCTAATAGCTTTATTAGTTTGGTGTGGTACAAACCAAGTCGGATCGTGCAACCAAATAAACGACCATAGTAATAACAATAATATTGTCCAGCCGCTTATTGATAATTTACATCATGTGGCTGAGACCACCATAAATCAAATTCCTGATACTGACTCTGCGATAATCAATCAAATACCTAATAATAACTCGCACTTGATAACACTTGAGCAAGCGTTTGATAATCCAGAGTTACTGAATGATTGTAAAAACCATTTATATCTTCCTAGCGCAACTATCTTTGCTTTTGATCAAGCCACGATTGATCCATCAATGGATATTAACTTAGAAAAATTAGTCCACATCATCCAAAAATCACCGCCTAAAAAAATCATAATTACTGGTTATACTGATGGTTCTGGTGATGATACAGTGGATGGTTTTAATCACAATATAGAATTAAGTCAAAACAGAGCTAATGCAGTTGCTAGTTGGTTAATTCAAAATGGAAATATTGCTGCAGAGCAGATAGATGCGCGTGGTGCAGGAAGTAAATTTCCTCTGACTCATGTTGTGGGACAACAATCTTTAAATAGACGTGTTGAGATAAAACTCAATTACCTCGATTGTAAGCCGAACTAAGTAATTAAATATGCCTACCTTCAAATATTTTTTTAATAAACCCAGTATTCTTTCTTGTAAATCTGGGAAAAAGTTGGTCTGCCATAACACAGTGACCAACATCAAAATTGAAACGCTAGGTTGGGGTTGGTTATGTATTAAGGCAAAAGATGAACCTTCTTGGCCAGGTATCAAAAAATATCAATCTTTAAATGATCGTCATTTGATGTGTTCCGTTCCTTTTGACAAAGAACTACAAATATCAATGATTAACTGTTTTGGGAAATCAAACCTAATCATGGCGCCCATTAAGGCCAATAGTGCATTACATCAAATCGTTGTTCCTCAAGGCCCCATATATAATAAAACCTTAATAAACGAAATAAAACCACCTAAATGCCCTTCATTTAATAAAAATTTTTTATTAAAAAACATCATAAAAGAAGGCTATAGACAGCCTAAAAACTCGTTATCAACAGCTAAACAGCTATCAAAAAAGTCTTTGTACTTAACTAAATTTAAATTCATAAACAACCGTATTAATCTATATAAGCCGCTGTTAATGCAGGTAAAGCTTAACCATACTCTAAAGCTTAATCCGGTTAAAATATCTAATAAGATTTCAACAGAATTTATTAACAATAACTAAATTAACTATCCTAAAAACCTTATCACTTTAGCGCGAGATTTATTATGAGTTCATTTGAGAATTACGACCCTCTACACCTAGATCATTATGATTACAAATTAGAACTAAAGGGTATCAGTGGCGTTATTCGTCGAGCATTGTGGTTCTCTGCAGGTGGTGATATTAAGATTTTAGAACGATGCCCTCATTCTGAGCGTGTTAAATATGAAGGTTTAGGTGGTGTTGTAATGGCGACTGCTATTTTGGCATTTTTCTCGAGTTTCTTTGCTATGTATACGGTGTTTGGCCCTATTCAAAGTATAGCTACTACTCAAGATTTAGATACAGTTGCAGTAGTAAAATCATTAGTTGTTGCAATTATATGGGCATTAATCATTTTTAATCTCGATCGATTTATTATTACCTCAACTGGGCATGGTGATGGTACTGAAGATATAACCTTTAAAGAGTTATTTCAAGGTTTACCAAGAATAATAATGGCTATAGTTATAGGCTTATCGATTTCTGCTCCTCTTGAAATAAGAGTCATGAAAACAGAAATAGATGCACAGTTACTCAAAAATCAAAGACTATATGTCGAAGAAGAAACACCTAAGAAAGTAAAAGAGTTTGAGGAGGATGCAAAACCTGTTGAACAAGAGAAAAATGAAGTTGCAACAGAACTTCAAAAAAACACCAATGATGTTGATGCTTTAACCCAAGCGATAACTAAACTGGAAAATGAAATTGCGAATGAAATAAATACTGGAGTTGGTCCAAAGTTTAAAGTTCGCACTGATTCATTACTAGCTAAAAAAAATGAAAGAACTGAATTTATTAACAATACAGCTCCTAGAGTACAAGAGCTAAAAGTCAAGCTTGATAAGTTAAATGATGAAAAAACCGACCTGAATAATAAAAAAGAGATCAAAATTCAAGAAATAATACAAGAATCTTTAAGGCAAGATGGTATAGCTACAAGAATTAAAGCAGCTCATGAAATATCACCTACCGTTTCATTAGCCCTTACTCTTTTATTAGTTATTATTGAAATTACTCCTATTTTTATAAAAATGATGTTAATTCGTGGACCTTATGATTATTTAACAGATAATCAAAACCAAATTATATTGGCAAAATATGCTATAGAAACTCGTCTAAATGATCATGGTGGAGACAATACTAGCCATAGTATTGAGGATGTTTATCACCAAGCAAAAAATATCGAAAGTCATGTTATTGGTAATCTCATTGTTGAAAACCAACTTGCTGAACAAGCCCGTGAAATTTTTCTAAATACGGTTAAAGCTGATATGAAGGGCGATCCAGAAAAATATATGCCTGACCTTCATAAGCCTAAAGCCTAAGTTAATAAAAGCGAGAAAACGTAACAATGTTTTCAGAGTTATGTGGCTTTAAGGCTCGCGAACTATCCTCGCTACCTACAGCAACTAAATACGCACTTGAAAGAAGCAATCTATTCATTGTAGGTTCTTTTTTGTTTTGTGCGTATTCAGCGTTCTACTTGTTAAATTTAACAACAATTAGCTTTAAAACCGCTATTGTCATCACGTTATTCACAATTGTAATATTATTTTGCTTACAAAACTTAATAGTCAGTGCCTCTGGAATGGGTTGTGAGAAATCATATTCTGAAAATGATCCTGCTTGGCAACCCGCAAAAATACGTGTCTATATTTTTTTTATAATCGCGTTAATTTTTTCACAACCTTTATTATTATCTCTGTATTCACAGGTTTATGAAAAAGAGATTAATCAATCTATTGAAGAACAAAGAAACCTACATCAAGAATTTTTGGAAAACTCATTTAAAGAAAAAGAAGATGAAATCACTGCTCAATTAAACAGTCAACATGAAATTATAGACCGCCTAACTGGCATAAATAGCTCAGATATAATGGTTTTACCACCTAACCCTATTACAATAAATACAACACAAGATATTAAAAATTTACACAGAAAAGCGTTGTTAATTGGTAATCAAGCCTATCCAAATGCACCACTGGTTAATCCAGATAAAGACGCGCAAGACATGTCTAATGCGCTTAAAGAAATAGGCTTTAATACGGTATTAATTACTGATGGCTCTAAATCAACCATGGAAATTGAAATTAATAAATACATTGAATCCATTCAACCAGGTGACATTAGTTATTTTTATTACAGCGGTCATGGAATGCAACATCAGGGTCAAAACTACATCATTCCTATAGACTATCCTAATAAAAATGCAATAGGTATAAATTTGATTCTCGAAGGGATTAGCAAAAAAAAACCTACTGCTAATGTTATTACTATTGATGCTTGCCGTAGTTTTTCTAGTGGTGATAATGGTGGTTTAGCCTCTTTAGAAGCAGGGTCGTCAACTTATATTTCATTAGCAGCAAAACCTGGACAGACAGCTAGTGATGGTAAACCTCATACTAATGGTGTGTATACCGGCTCAATACTTAAGCATATTAAAGAGCCTATCGATATTGACTCTATATTTAGAAAAGTTATAGATGAGGTTACAAGAGCTACGGATAACAAACAAGAACCTTGGATAAACCACAATTTACACGGCACACTTATTTTATCAGCTCCAGAATATAAGCCTAACACGCTTACCTCAAACACCATCAAAACTCAAATTGCGCAAACTAATACACAGCGACCTAGTCGAGAAATTGGCTTTTCACGGGGAGTTACTGTTGAAGAAGAACCATCAATTGAATATGTTTCTTCAGTTAACAACCAAGCACTCTCTTGTGAACATAAAGCAAGTAAGTTACCGCCCAATGCCATTAATGATTTTTTAATTAATTGTAATCAAAAGAAATTATTTCAATTGGAAGATGAGTTGGCTGATCATAAATTAGCCACACAAAAGGCTATTGAGCAGCTCAATGACGATATGCTATATACCAACCCAATTGCCTATATATTATCTTCAGATCTTTATCACTTAATAAAACACCCAATATTTTTAATTTTAGGTACAGTTGCCATCACATTTTTATTATTAGTAGGATTTTTAAGACGTGAAATAAGATGTAAAGAAATGAGCGCATACGAACAACTATTAAATTATTACCTAAGAAATTTCATATCAGAAAAGAATAAAGATGCAAAAAAAACAATTAGCTTATTCCCCCATTCGCCTGATGAAGTACTAAGAAACTCAACCTCATCACCTTATCAATACGGTGAGTTTGAAGACGAAAAAAATCAAGATAACTATGACGCTTTTGACTTTTTTGCACAGTTAAATAAAAAAGCACTTGGTGAAAGTATATGAACACATTCACCCAGTTTTTGTGCGAGTTTGGTGGTGCCGACCTGCAAATATTACGAACTTGTCCGCAGTTAGAAATAACTAAATACAAAAATCAAGGCTTTTTAGTTTTAATGCTGGTATTGATAGCCAATGTAACTAGTATTTACTCTTTAATGTTAATTCATACCAGTTCACTTGAATCACCGCTTTCAACATTAAACATATCAGATGTTTTTACCGCTATTTTTATGGGTCTTTGCTGGACTTTTATCGTACATAACAGTTACCGACTTATTTTAAGTTCAACTGGTTATGGTGATGGAGCATCTGCAATACAAACTAAAGAGTTTTTGGCATCTATCCCTAAACTATTACTTGCTACTTCAATTGGCCTATGTTCTGGCGCAGCTATTACAGTCGTTGCCCTTCATTCAGAAATGAATCATGGACTTTCTACCCAGCAATTAAATCTGCTAAGCTCATTAAATGATAATGTTGACTTCAAATACGCTTTCACTCTCGACACTATTTACCAAAAACAAGCGGATGCTATGGATAACATAAGAAATCTGCAGGCCAAACAATCACAATATATAAAAAATAAAACTCATAATAAAGAAGAACAATTAGCAATTGCGGATCAGATTAAGTCACTAAAAAAAGAGACAGAACAATATATTGCCGAACGAAAAAATCTCTATGTGGAAATAAATAGGCATAAAGCAGAAAACGAGGTCAAAATAATAAATTCAATCGATTTTCTGATTACTGTTGATAAAGCCATGGAGCGACATTTATTAGCGACTCTTTCTATTTTTAGTTTCACTCTCTTAATTTATCTGGCGCCAATTCTGATTAGAATGATTTGGTCTAAAAGTGCTTATGAATATTTAGTTGATTTTCAAAACTATAAATTACTGTCTAAGTATGGGATTGCGCCCAAAGCCCATGAAATTAAAATCGGCGATGAAACATTTTACAAAGACAGATTTACTATTGCAGAACAACTACTAGACCAAGTGACTAATCAGCATGTTATGTTTAGAAAATACAATACTGAGAAACAGCATCAATATTATTCAAGAAAAACAGCTAAGTTAAACGGCATAGAATATAAGGAGCATTCAAATTTTAATGAAAGTAAAAGCTCTTATGAACAAACACAACAAGAGCACTATGAGAGCAACACACAAGATGCCCCAGACTCATTTGAAGCTAGGTTAGTTTCATTAAAGGATAATGCCCCAAAATGTTTTGAATTATTAGAAATAGACGAAAAATCAACAACGGATGAAGTTAAGGCCGCTTTTCAGCGAAAGATAAAAGATTATCATCCTGATAAAGTCAATGCATCAGGCTCTAAAATTAAACAAATGGCTGAAGAAGAAACAAAACTTGTAAATATCGCTTACCAAACCCTTAAAAAATTAGGTTTTGTTAAATGACAGTGAATTCGCGATTTAAAACAAATTTACGATTTCTGCTTATTATATCTGGCATGTTGCAATTATATCCAGTTTTTGCATCAGACCATGCCAAGGGACTTCTACCAGAAGACCCTAAAACTTTAGCATCAGTACAAAAGGTTGAAGTTTATCGTGATTTTATTGCACCAGAAGCTGATTTATCCCGTTATTTTCCTAAACCAGGAAATCAAGGACAACAGGGTTCATGCACAGCTTGGGCTACTGCTTATGCCGCTCGCACCTATCATGAAGCCTTGCGACAAGGGGCTCCACCTAAAGATTCTAAGCAGAGTTTCAGCCCTGCCTTTATTTATAATCAAATAAAATCGAGTGGATGTAATCAAGGTTCTGCGATATCGGACGCCTTAAACTTATTGAAAAATAAGGGTGTGCCACGGCTAACTGATTTTCCTTATTATCCCCAGAATTGTAGCCGAATTCCAGATGCTTCAGTCGTTTCTGAAGCAGCCAGTTTTAAAATTGATGACTGGAAAACAGTGGATAAAGATAATCTTGACAGTATTAAAGGTCAGATATTTTCGGGAACACCGGTTATCTTTGCTTTAGAAACCTCTGCAAGCTTTGATAACTTACATAAAGGTCAAATCTATAACGATTTAACTTCAAAAAGAAGCTTACCTCATGCAATGGTATTAGTAGGCTATAGCGAACCTAAGCAAGCCTTTAAGTTTATTAACTCTTGGGGGAATGATTGGGGCGATAATGGCTATGGCTGGATTTCTTATGATGCTTTTCGAAAATGGGTACAAAATACTTTTGTTATGGAAGTAGCTAGTGCGCAAATACCAAAGCCAGAGTTATCGCTAGATCCCGTTGTTGTGCCAAGACCTCCCAATATTACTAACGAAAATATTGAACGGAAGCTGAAATACTTAATTAATAAAACACAGTGTTCCAAATTAAATGGCACCCTCAATAACGCTGGTAATGTGACCTTAACCGGATTTGCCAGAAAACGTGAAGATTTAAATGATATTAAATCAGAAATGGCTGCAATAGGTGTCCAGGTTACCTTGAATACTGAGTTGCGGCCTTGGCCACAATGTGAAGTTTTATTAACACTGAATGACGTATTAACTAAATCCAATGATTTACAATTAACAGTTTCGGGTAGCAATACGGCAGCATTAAAAGAAAATGAACCACTAGTAATTGAAATAACTACCCCTGGCTATCCCAGTTACCTTTATTTAACTTATGTGCAAGCGAATGGTGATGCACTTCATTTGCTGCGTCCATTAGGTAACACGCCCACACTGATAGATCCTAATACTCATTTAGTGTTTGGTAATGGTCAGAAAGGTAACGGTAAATTTAAAATTAGCACACCCTTTGGAAATGAAATATTAGTGGCAATAGCGTCATCTAAACCTTTGTTTGATGATGAGCTGCCAAAAAGTCAGATTGAACGCGCGTATCTAACCCAAGTTAGGCAAGCTTTATTAACAATGCAACCAACAAACGGTGCAAATAGAGTCGTAAGTGCTGCGGTTGTACCCATAATGACGCAGCCTAAACATTGAATATAAATGGAATAAAAAATGGCACATGATGTTTTTATAAGTCATTCATCAAAAGATAAAGTATGTGCTGACGCACTCTGTGCAACTTTAGAAAAGCATAATATTCGCTGCTGGGTAGCACCACGCGATATTTTGTACCCGATAAATAGCGCTTGATGCATCCTTAATACGATAAAGAATGGCTATATCGATTGAGATAGTTACGTTATCAAGCGTGATAGTCGTAATTCTTTTAGTATCAAGTTGACGTTCAAGAATACTTACTTTATGGCTAATTGATTCAAATATCGGGATTAGAAAATGTAATCCTGCCTCAAGCGTTTGATGATATTTCCCAGGTCGCTCCACTAAGTAGTTCTGTGACTGTGAAACGATTTTTATTGAAAACAGTAAAAATACAACAACGAGAATTAAAAAACTTAATAATATTGCCATGAGTATTCCTTAACTATAAAGAGTGTTACATTTGTTATATAAGTTCGGATACTATTTTTTGCCGGTCATAATTTTAACTGATCTTATATTTTCTATTTAACTGTTCAATATCTTCAATTAAACGATCTCTTAATTGACCAGGTTCTATAACTTCAACGTCAGGTCCATAACTTCTTAGCCAGAATATTAATTGTTCTGAGTATTGAACGGTTGCTGACACTTCAATATGATCATTATTGATAGTGGTTACTTGATCTTCCGATAAGGGCGTTTCTGAAATATATTTAAAAAGATCCTTTG
>CAIZMK010000019.1 GCA_903934035.1 uncultured Methylococcaceae bacterium | reverse complement strand
GCGCAGCGCAGGGTGGCGTTTCCGGCATGGGAGCCCTACCGATGCCGGAAACGCTTTCCTCGCTTACGCTCAAAAAGTCTTATTCCGGCCTACAGCTATATCTTTAATATTGTGGTGCTGGTCGTAGGGGCGTATTGCATACGCCCTATAAAATTAAGTCCGTTACAAAAGGGCGAATCTGTCACTCCTATGTTGTTTTGCGTCAATACCTACAGCTAAGCACTTGTAGGCCGGAATAAGACCACCCTAGCGCAGCGCGGGTTGGCGTTTCCGGCATGGGAGCCCTACCGATGCCGGAAACGCTTTCCTCGCTTGCGCTCAAAAAGTCTTATTCCGGCCTACAGTTTTATTGTTGCCACTCTTGAAATTTGTTGAACTTAATTTAAAACATTTTTAATGGTAGCGTTTGCAAGAAATGTAACACTTTGTAACAAACAGGGGCTTTTGTTACAAAGTGTTACAATTTAGTCCGATTTGCATAAGAATATCCTGCATAATTGCCATCAAATTGAACCTCAAGCGAATGATTTCCAGCCATGATCCAACGTATTCTTATTGTTGATGATGACGTCCGTCACCGGGCTTTATTATCTGATTATCTTGAGTCACAAGGCTTTAAATGCCTTGTTGCCGCTAATGCTGTTGAAATGCAAAAACAACTTGTGCGCTATGTTTGCCATCTGATTCTTTTAGATGTGAATATGCCAGGTGAAAATGGCCTAGAGATTTGTAAACGGCTAAGAACTGAAGAGAACCTTATCCCAATCATTTTGCTGACCGCACGAAATGAAATTGTTGATCGTGTCATCGGCTTAGAATTTGGTGCTGATGATTATTTACCTAAACCCTTTGACCTAAGAGAACTGCTCGCTAGAATTAATTCTGTATTACGCCGCGCACCTAATTTAAGTGAACAAAGCCTTGAAGCCATAGACCTTAAGTTACAATTTGGCCCCTACTTTCTTAATGGCAGAGCGAGAAGTTTGCTCTGTGATAACCAAGTCGTATCGCTGAGTACTGAAGAATTATCCTTGCTTATAATGCTGGCTAGTAAACCGGGCAAAGCTTTCACTCGCAACCAATTGGCTCATCAAGTTATTAATGATGGCGGCGATCATAAACCAGAGCAACGCAATATTGATATGCTAGTCTCCCGTCTACGTAAACGTATAGAAGTTACTCCCGCCGAACCTCGCTATATTCATACCATACGTGGAGTGGGTTATGCTTTTACTAACGAGTTTTCTAAGGCTTCTGGATCATGATGCAATGGCTACATAAAATACTGATTAATAAACTTTGGAGGCGCTTCTTTTTTTTAGCACTTATGATGCAATTGTCTTTGACGTTATTTGCTTTTGGTTATGGTGGGCAAATGATGGCGACTCGCCTAGTAAGGAGCGTGGAAACAATAGCCGTCGTTGCCGATGTGGTTGCTCGACATAATGACTCCCTGTTGATGAAACAGGTGATTACTGAACTCACTAAAAATAACTATACCGTTAAATTCGGCCAAATCGCTACAGATAAAACACTTGAAGCCCCGACCCTATCCACACTAGCTTCTAAAATAGGTTATATAAAAGCGATACTTTTGCGCCCATCCCTGGCAGTCTTTACTAAAACGCTTGAAGACTTATGTAAAGATTGTTTTACCGTTAGCTATCAAAATGATCCACCCATGATTTGGTTACAAAATAAACACCCTCCTTATGTTAACTTAGGGGCGACACTGATTGGTCAAAAGCTATTTTTTTGGCAATTTATTATTTTTTTAGTGATGGGCTTTTTGTCTGCAATAGGCATGGCTTGGTGGGTAAACAAACGAATTACTCAGCCATTGAATAAACTGTCAAATCATGCCTTAAGCATAGTTAATGAACGTAGGGTAAATAATATTAGCGTAGCGCCCGGCGGTTTATCTGAAGTAGTTATTCTGGCAACAGCCTTAAATAAAATGCATGACGATATCAATCGCTTACTTGTAGAACGTGAACTCTTTTTAGCTGAAATTTCTCATGACTTACGTACGCCTTTAAGTCGTTTAAGTATTGCGGTGCAAATGCAAGAGGCTCAGCCAACAAAGTACACTGAAGGCATGCTGGCAGATATTAAAGAGATGTCGGTTATCATCGATCAAACCATGGAATTAGCGCATGTGAATAATGTGTTAAATGAAGTTTGGGTTGAGGATGATGTGAATAAATTATTAGTTGAGATTAAGGCTAAATATTTACGCGCTGGAATATATTTAGACCTAGATTTATCCACTATGCCAACGCTAAGTTTTAAAAACCTGGCCTTAACGCGCTTATTTTACAATTTAATTGATAATGCCTTGAAGTATGGCAGTGGTGAAGTGCTTATTTCTTCTGTTATGGAAGGATTTATTCCGACTATTTATTTTGTTAACCCTATACGTGATTGTAATGACGATACAGATACTACATTGAAATCGGTTAATTCATTAAGTGACAGCCTAACTTCTGGCAGTAATAAACTCGGATTGGGAATTATTAAACGCATCACTGAAATGCACAACATTGCATTAGCAATCACTAATGACCAAGAGACTAAGATCTATCGGGTTACCTTAAGTTTTATGCCGGTTTATTAACCCCGTTTCTAATGTTTAAGGTTTCGAAATTATTGAAGCACCTAAACGTTTCAGTCGGGGTTACAAACCACGACCAGCTTTGGATTGTTCGAAAAGGGCGTATGCAATACGCCCCTACGTTGTTTTGCGTCAATGCTTACGCGGGACGGGATTTACAACCCCGTTCCTACTGTTTAAGAACAACTAGCCCTTAGGATAATAACTTTGATAATACCAGCCGTAAGCTGATTCTATCTGTGCTTGAATGCGCGGAGGAATTTCATGGCGCTGAGGTGGCTTTATTTGACTGGATTGGCGATGTGGGTACTTCATGTGGTAATGACTGTCGCTTTCTGGAATGCCCTTGCTAATTTGTTGCGGATTAATCTGGTGCGGTGCCAGTTCTAGCCATGCGTATAAATGCGACATGCAGGCTACCGGTTGGGCAACTAAATCTTCAAAACGTAAAAAATATAAGCGCTCTTGTACAGCCTTTGGCAAATCGGGTACAGCATGTAAAGAAATCAACGGAGCACCGATAGCTTTATCTTTAGCGAACAGCATATCAGCTCGACCAAAGCGATCGTAGTCTGCTAAATGATCTATAAAATCCACTAAGATAGTGCGCTGATGCTGGGCTTCTATAGAACCATAAATCTGTCCTAGATCACGCAAACAGACGATTAATTTGGCTTCGGGTTCGATATGCAATAACAACTCTATGGCATGTAACCAAGCACGATTTTTATCGACGACAGCGGCTTTATTTGCTGTGTGATACCAGCCGCGTAAATAGCCTTGCATGGCTGAGGCTAAATGCGCATAGCTGTTTTCAAAGCTGTTATCGAGTTGAGATAAAAAGAATTGATCATCGCTGACCATGCGCCGAATACCTAACAAGGTATTGCACAAGGGCGAACTATGACCTTCGCAATCGATATCAGGATGCTGTGCCAATAATTGGCAGAGCAAAGTTGAGCCGGCTCTGGGGAGGCCTGTTACACCGATGAATTTTGGGGGCATAGTTTATCTGATGATTAATGAAAGAAAATTAAAAATTATAGTGCATAAGTTGATACTCTTTTTACTCAGCATCCACACTATTAAAATAGGGCGGCATGTTGTTGATGTAGGCCATGTACATGGCATCCGCCATCGTCCACAACACATCCAGCTTAAACTGTAAAATTTGTACCATGCGCTCTTGTTGTGCGCGGGTTTTGTAATAATCTAAGGTGATTTCCAAACCATGTTCAACATCACGGCGAGCTTCCGTTAAACGCTTACGGAAATAGCTGTAACCTTCGATATCGACCCAAGGATAATGTTCTGGCCAATTATCTAGGCGCTGTTTATGTATTTTGGGTGCAAACATTTCTGTTAATGAAGAACTAGCCGCTTCATGCCATTCTGCCCTGCGAGCAAAGTTAACATAAGCATCAACAGCAAAGCGCACGCCCGGTAATACATGTTTAAAAGAAGTAATGTCTTCTCGCGTTAAACCCACAGCCAGACCTAATTGTATCCAAGCTTCTATCCCGCCAGCATCTCCGGGATGACCATCATGATCTAAGATACGCTGAGTCCATTTAGCGCGGGTTTCTCGATCAGGGCAGTTAGCCAAGATATTAGCGTCTTTAATGGGAATACAGGCTTGATAATAAAAGCGATTAGCGACCCAGCCTTGTAATTGCTGCTTGGTCAATTTTCCTTCGTTCATCAAGGTATGGTAGGGATGATGAATGTGATAGTACTTTCCCATGCCACGTAATACCGCTTCAAACTCTACTGTAGTCCATGCTTGTTGGTCGTTATTGCTCATAGTGATCACTTGGTTAGGGTTTATAAATCGATTTCTAATCCGTCATACGCAACTTCAATGCCTGCAGCATCAAGAATTTTACGTTGCTCAGAATCATCATCTAAGATGGGATTGGTATTATTGATATGAATCAATACTTTTCTAGCTTTAGCAACACCATCAAGCACTTCTATCATGCCACCGGGGCCAGATTGGGGTAAATGACCAATTTCTCGCGCTCTTTTATGGCTGATATTTTGTGTGCACATCTCATCATCCGTCCAAAAGGTGCCGTCTACTAATAAGCAATCAACTTCTTGCATAGCGGTCATGACGTGAGGTTCTATTTCACCTAAACCCGGCGAATAAAAGACTTTTTTACCGGTAGAAATCTGTTCGATAATCACGCCGATATTATCGCCTTCATGCGGATCATGGCGATGCGGTGAATAAGGCGGCGCCTTGCTTTTTAAGGCTTGGGTATAAAATCTTAAGTCATCAATAGCAGGAATAGTAAAACTACTGCCATCAACAGGAACAGCATGATGATTGACGGTACAGTAATCTTTTAACATGGTAAATAATGGAAAGCCCGTAGTTAGGTCTTGTTTAACCATCTCCGTACAATAAACCTCTAAGGGTTTGCCTTCTCTGAGCATCAACATGCCGGTAGTGTGATCAATTTGGCTATCGATTAGGAGTATGGCTTTAATACCGGTATCACGTATGCCCTCTTTAGGCTGAATCGCAGGAAAAGCCTCGAGTTGACTACGGATATCGGGTGAGGTATTAATTAATAACCAATTTTTGTTGTCGGTACTGACGGCAATAGAGGATTGGCTACGTGCGTTGCCATTCATGGTGTTATGGCGTATACGATGACAATTATGACAATTACAATTCCATTGAGGAAATCCGCCGCCTGCACCTGAACCAAGAACTCTAACTTTCATAATAAAACCTGCTTAAAATGTCTGAATGATACGGCAATACTATTTTTCAGGCAAAAAAAAGGGAATCGTTAAGATCCCCTTTTTTATGTAAATCAAGTCAAGCTCTGCAGCTTGGAGATTGATTAACGGTTGTAGATGTACATTGTTACTTCAAAACCAAAACGTAGGCCAGTATAGCTTGGTGTTTCCCATTTCATGATGAACCTCCAGTAATTATTAGAATTTGTTGCTAGCTTGATCAAGTAAGCTAGTTCAAAGTATACGATGAACTATTTTTTTACGCAACATAGACATCATTGAAACAGGGGTGTTTTTTATTTTAAGAAAAGAGTATTATCCGAATTCACCTGAAAACACTAAAACTATACTAATAATGGCGAGGACTTATGGCTGATGTTACTGGAATTTTTATTATCATGTTACTCGTAGCGAGTGCGGCATTTGCACCACTAGGCTATTTTATCTATAAATACACTAAGAAAAATGGTGATCCTTTTGGCGATACTGAGCCACATGGTGACAGCCATTCAGCCGTTAATGATTTAGCTGAAAAGGCTATTCATTTTGTTAAAAGTCGAATTGGTAAAAAATAAACTTTAATTAATGATTGGGCTATTTAGGCTGCTTAAATTAGTGGAATTCAGTATAAAGCCACTCCCACAATTAAGTTCTTGACCGATGGATAAGCTTATTCAGATGCTGCTTCTAAATAAGTAGATGTCGATCGTAATTTAGGGACAGGTCGCGACCTGTCCGTTCGCGGTGAAATATACTGATAATGCGAACTTACTTGTTTAGATAGCTATGGGCAGGAACAATGCCTATACCGGAAACGCTTATTCTCGCTTGCGCTCGAAAAGCCTTATTCCAGCCTACAAGTCAGTTCAATTTTCCTTAATTGCGAGCAATGACGAGGAGCGTAGAAACGATAAGCCTCTCCCCGATCAGCATCGGAGTACTTTACAAAGGGCGTATTGCATACGCCCTTACTAACTATCACTACAAGTTGGGCATGATGGGTTTTTAGTTAATTTCATCATATTCCACTCCATAGTCAGTCCATCCAATAACAATAAGCGCCCTGTTAATGGCTTACCTATCGCCATGATTATTTTTAAGGCTTCTAAAGCCTGAATACTACCTACAATTCCTGTAATAGGCGCAATGACACCATTGGTGGCGCAATTTTGTAATTCCTCGCCATCACTGTTATACAGGCAGTTATAACAAGGACTGTTATTTATACCCGGCGTAAACACAGAAACCTGACCCTCAAAACGAATAGCGGCTCCTGAAACCAGTGGGGTTTGATGCTTAACACAGGCCTTGTTAATGGCAAAACGTGTAGAAAAATTATCACTACAATCCAGCACCACATCTGCGTTCATCACTTCAATATCAAGTTGCTCTCCAGCTAAACGCTGCTTAACGGCTTTAACATGCACATCAGGATTTAATTTTTTAAGGGTTTCACGGGTTGAAATTACTTTATCAAGCCCTATATCGGGTGTGTGATGAGCAATCTGCCGCTGTAAATTGGATAGTTCAACCACATCATCGTCATAAATAACAATACTGCCTATTCCTGCTGCCGCTAAATACATAGCTGCTGGAGACCCTAAACCTCCTGCACCGATGATTAATACTTTCGCGGCGAGGATTTTTTGCTGACCTTCAATATCACATTGAGGCAGCATGATTTGACGGCTGTAGCGTAGTAATTGAGTGTCATTCATAGCTTAATTATTGTTGTAAGGTGTGGGTGAATGATGCCAAATAACTTGACAGACTGCAAAACCTGATTATTATTAGCACTCATTACTAGCGAGTGCTAATAACCGAAACCCTTTTATTTTAATGTTAGGAGATATAAATGAGCATACGTCCATTGCACGACAGAGTCATAGTAAAACGCGTTGAAGAAGAAACAACAACAGCAGGCGGCATCGTCCTTCCAGGCTCTGCTGCTGAAAAACCTAGCCAAGGCGTTATCTTAGCCGTAGGTTCTGGTAAAGCATTAGACAATGGTACTGTTCGCGCTTTAGAAGTTAAAGTAGGCGACAAAGTATTATTCGGCAAATACTCTGGTAACGAAGTCAAAGTTGACGGTGAAGACCTCATCGTTATGCGTGAAGAAGACATCATGGGCATCTTAGGTTAAGCCTAAAGCCTCTTACCTCATAATCACACAAACTACTAAGGAATAAAAATGGCAGCAAAAGATGTATTATTCGGTGATGACGCACGTGTTCGTATGGCGCGTGGTGTTAATATTTTAGCAAACGCAGTAAAAGTAACTTTAGGCCCTAAAGGCCGTAATGCGATTTTGGACAAAAGCTTCGGCGCTCCAACCATTACTAAAGACGGCGTATCTGTTGCTAAAGAAATCGAATTAAAAGATAAATTCGAAAATATGGGCGCACAAATGGTAAAAGAAGTGGCTTCACACACTTCTGATGTTGCTGGTGACGGCACAACGACTGCAACTGTATTAGCTCAATCTATCGTTAACGAAGGTTTGAAAGCAGTTGCCGCTGGCATGAACCCAATGGATTTAAAACGCGGCATTGATTTAGCCGTGACTAAAGCGGTTGAGTCTATTCGTGCTTCAGCTGTACCTTGTACTGATAACAAAGCTATTGCTCAAGTAGGTACTATCTCTGCAAACTCTGATGATTCAGTGGGCAAAATCATTGCTGAAGCCATGGAAAAAGTCGGCAAAGAAGGCGTTATTACTGTTGAAGAAGGTTCAGGCTTAGACAATCAACTAGACGTAGTTGAAGGTATGCAGTTTGATCGTGGCTATTTGTCACCTTACTTCATCAACAAACAAGAAAACATGAGCGTTGAATTAGATGATCCTATGATCTTAATTTACGACAAAAAGATTTCTAACATTCGTGAAATGTTACCTGTTTTAGAAGCCGTTGCTAAATCAGGCCGTCCTTTGTTGATCATCGCTGAAGATGTTGAAGGCGAAGCTTTAGCAACTCTAGTTGTTAACACTATTCGTGGCATTGTAAAAGTTGCAGCTGTTAAGGCTCCAGGCTTTGGCGACCGTCGTAAAGCTATGTTGGAAGACATCGCAATCTTAACAGGCGGTACTGTTATTTCTGAAGAAGTGGGTTTGAGCTTAGAAAAAGCTGAACTTGACCAATTAGGCACAGCAAAAAGAGTTCAAATCACTAAAGAAAACACCACTATCATTGATGGTGCTGGTTCTGAAGACCAAATCAAAGGCCGTGTTACACAAATTCGTGCCCAAGCTGATGATGCAACTTCTGACTATGACAAAGAAAAATTACAAGAACGTCTAGCTAAATTAGCTGGCGGTGTTGCTGTTATCAAAGTAGGTGCTGCAACTGAAATTGAAATGAAAGAAAAGAAAGCTCGCGTTGAAGATGCATTGCATTCAACACGTGCAGCCGTTGAAGAAGGCGTTGTAGCTGGCGGCGGTACTGCCTTGGTTCGCGCTTTATCAGCATTAGTTGGTTTAGAAGGTATTAATCATGACCAAACAGTCGGCGTTAATATTTTACGTCGCGCAATGGAAGAGCCTTTACGTCAAATTGTAGCTAACGCAGGCGACGAGCCTTCTGTAGTTTTCAATGAAGTACAAAAAGGCACTGGTAGCTTCGGTTATAATGCCGCAACTGGCCAATATGGCGACATGATTGAAATGGGTATCTTAGATCCTGCTAAAGTAACGCGTACTGCATTACAAAATGCGGCTTCTGTTGCTGGCTTAATGCTGACAACTGAAGTTATGATTGCTGATGCACCTAGCGATGACAAAGGTCATGGCGGCGGCATGCCGGACATGGGTGGCATGGGCGGTATGGGTGGCATGGGTGGCATGATGTAATCATGCTGTCTTAAAGCCAGATGGCTTTAGACACTTAGCTTTAAAAATAAAAGCCCCGACTGCCTTAAGGCAATCGGGGCTTTTTTGTGCCTGGATCTTAATTAAATGATGTTACTCGTATTAAAGATAAAACCACCGTAGGTGGTGTATTGCATACGCCCACCATCGAAAGCTCAATGTTATAGAACTTAATTTTATAAGAGCGTATGCAATACGCCCCTACGGCCAGTTTCCGGCCTAGGTTCTGCTAATGTGCCGAAAACGCCACCACGCGCTACGTCTGGATGAGCAAAAAGCATTACCCTCCCTACCCGTCTATAACCCCCAGAAGCAATTTTCAATACTACTCAAGCTCTTTTGATGTGCCAAGATTTCCTCTTCATTACAGCGTATTATCTTAAGTGCAGGGCGATTTGCTTTAGCTCGAACAACTGCTGAACTGGCGATAACTAGCTCCGCGTTAGTAGGCACATCATCATCCATTAACGATGATTGCCCGCCTGTCATAAATAAAAACACTTCTGCTAAAATTTCCGCATCCAATAAGGCGCCATGCAATTCTCTATGACTATTATCTATACCGTAACGCTTACAAAGCGCATCTAAGCTATTACGTTGACCCGGATGTTTTTTTCGAGCATATACCAGCGAATCAAATACAAGACAGAAATCGGCTATCGTTTTTGTGTCATTATCTAATAACGAAAACTCATTATTGATAAAACCCACATCAAAGGGCGCATTGTGGATAACTAATTCTGCATTTTCTATAAAAGCTATAAATTCAGCAGATATCTGCCTAAAGAGCGGCTTATCATCTAAAAACTCATTACTGATGCCATGCACAGCCATAGCACCCTCATCTATTTTTCTCTCGGGATTAATATAAGTATGGAAACGTCTTCCTGTTAAGCGACGATTTATTAATTCAACACAGCCAATTTCAATAATTCGGTGACCATCTTTGGTGCTAAGTCCGGTTGTTTCGGTATCAAGAACAACAATGCGATTAGAGGTGTTATTTTTAGTCATAGATGTTAAAAAAGGTTAAATTATTAGGCTATCAATTCTAAGGCAGGACAGCTTAGCTCAAACGCTCATTTAAGCACAGACTAAAGGCGAAAAACCTTAAGTTGAGCCGCTTAGGCTTAATCTTTTGCCCTGAGCCTTTTGTCTTTTGCCTGTACTAAAACATAAAACTTTACGACAAATCCTTGATAGATGCTAGGTATCAATTACTACTTGATCAAGCATAAAGAAGAAAAACATAATTTAGAACTTGTTAATATCCGCGTTAATCACTATAATAGTCCGTTCATACAAAATGCGAATGTGGCGAAACTGGTAGACGCGCTGGATTTAGGTTCCAGTAGGTTATTCTGTGAGAGTTCGAGTCTCTCCATTCGTACCACCCTATTCTATAAAGCTTTACGACTCATCGTTAAGCTTTCAGCTTTATCAAGCCACCAACGGCACTCATAAAAAATCTTCTACAAATTAATTAAGAGGTATAGGAATGCAAGTTTCTGTCGAAACGACATCAGAATTAAGCCGAAAAATGACTGTAAATGTGCCTGAAGCTTTGGTTCAGGAAAAAATAGCTCAGCGCTTTAAAACATTAGCACGTGAAGTGAAAATCGATGGATTTCGTCCAGGAAAAGTACCTGCACATGTCGTTAAAAAAATGTACGGCGAACAAGTTCGCAACGAAGTTCTAGGCGACCTTATCAACAGCACATTCCCTGAAGCTTTAGAAGAGCAAAATCTAAATCTTGCTGGCCGCCCCTATATTGAAGAAGTAGAAAATACCGAAGGCTTTAAATACACCGCTGTATTTGAAGTTTATCCTGAAATATCACTAGCAGGCGTCGATCAACTTGAAGTAGTTCGCCCTACTGCCACTGTTGCAGACAGTGATGTTGACGATATGATTGAAAAACTAAGAGCTCAAAAACAAGACTGGTCAATTGTTGACCGCGCCTCACAAGTACTTGATCGCGTCACTATTGGTTTTACCGGTGTATCTGAAAGCGAAAACTTTACTGATGGTCGCATAGAAGACTTCAAAGTCGTCTGCGGCGAAAAAAAGATGATCCCTGGATTTGAAGATAATTTAATCAACCTTAAAGCCGGCGACAATAAAATTTTCTCCGTCACTTTTCCTGAAGACTACAACCACGAAAAGCTCGCTGGCAAAGTCGCCGAGTTCAATGTAGATGTCGTTTCAGTCGAAGAACCCGTATTACCCACTATTGATGAAGAATTCATTGCCGCCTACGGCATATCTGATGGAACACTGGAGTCATTTCGTGCCGACATCAAAAACAACATGGAAAGAGAGCTCGAACAAGCGCTGCGCGGCAAATTAAAACTTGCAGTAATGGATGAACTCTATGAAAAAATTCAAATAACCATCCCTAATGCGCTTATCGATAGCGAAGTAGAAAACCTTCTTAAACCTTATGTTGAAAAAGCTAAAAGACAAAAAGTAAACATTGAAGAACTTAATATTCCTAGAGATGCTTTTGAAGAACAAGCTAAACGTCGAGTAGCGCTAGGCTTAATATTATCTGAAGTCGTACAAAAAAACAGCATTGAAATCGACAATGGAAAAGTCCTTACTACCATCGAAAACATGGCAAAAAGTTATGAACGTCCTGATGATGTCGTTAGATGGTATTATTCAGACGAAAAAAGACTAGACGATGTTCGCCAAATGGTTTTAGAAGATCAGGTTATTGAATGGCTAGTAGTACAAGCCAAAGTAACTGATGAAACCATCAAATTCAGCGACGTTATGGATCCACGATAAGGATTAGCTATGTACAACCAACATGTAATAAATCAAGCAAAAGCGCTAGAAGCTGCCGGGGGACTAGTCCCTATGGTCATCGAGCAAACAGCTCGAGGCGAGCGTTCTTTTGATATTTACTCTAGGCTTTTAAAGGAACGCGTTATTTTCTTAGTCGGCCAAGTAGAAGACTACATGGCTAACTTAGTCGTGGCTCAGTTACTTTTTTTAGAATCTGAAAATCCAGACAAAGACATCCATTTATATATAAACTCTCCAGGTGGCTCAGTGACTGCAGGCATGTCTATTTATGACACCATGCAGTTTATTAAACCTGATGTCAGCACACTGTGTATCGGCCAAGCTGCAAGTATGGGCGCATTACTTTTAACGGGTGGCGCTAAAAACAAACGTTATTGCCTACCTAACTCAAGAATGATGATTCATCAGCCTTTAGGTGGCTTTCAAGGTCAAGCATCTGATTTTGACATTCATGCCAAAGAAATTTTGTCTATTAGAGACAAACTTAATAACATCATGTCACACCATACTGGCCAACCCTTGGAAAAAGTGCAGCAAGATACCGACAGAGATAACTTCATGAATGCTAATGATGCCGTTACCTATGGCCTTATTGATAAAGTATTAGCTAACAGAGCAAGTGTTACCGATTAATAACGAATTGGTATTGTTCGGATATTTCGGCTAAGCTAAGTTACATAAAAAATTGAATTATGAACTTAGTATTTCAGAGGATAGATTAATGAGTAATGATAAAAATAGTAAAGATGACGATAAGTTACTTTATTGTTCATTTTGTGGAAAAAGCCAACACGAAGTAAGAAAGCTAATTGCTGGACCTTCTGTCTATGTTTGTGATGAATGTGTAGAACTATGTAATGATATTATCAAAGATGAATTAGACGATGAAACATCGACTTTTTCAGGCAGTTCACTACCTAAGCCTAAAGAAATAAAAGAAGAACTAGACGGTTATGTCATTGGACAAGATCGTGCTAAAAAAATATTAGCCGTAGCTGTTTATAATCACTACAAACGCTTACGTAACAAATCTAAAAAAGATGCTATTGAGCTTGCAAAAAGTAATATCTTATTGATAGGCCCAACTGGCTCAGGCAAGACTTTATTAGCTGAAACTTTAGCACGCTTATTAGATGTCCCCTTTACTATTGCTGATGCCACTACGTTAACAGAAGCCGGTTATGTCGGTGAAGACGTAGAAAACATTATTCAAAAAATTCTACAAAAATGCGATTACGATGTAGAAAAAGCAGAAACAGGCATTGTTTACATAGATGAGATCGACAAGATTTCTAGAAAATCAGACAATCCATCGATCACTCGTGATGTTTCTGGCGAAGGCGTACAACAGGCTTTACTAAAACTTATCGAAGGCACGATTGCCTCAGTACCACCACAAGGTGGTCGCAAACATCCACAAGGTGAGTTTTTACAAGTTAATACTGCCAACATTCTATTTATAGTAGGTGGCGCCTTTGCTGGCTTAGATCGTGTTATCAAAGCTCGCTCAGAAAAAGGTGGCATTGGCTTTTCAGCAGATGTTAAAACCAAAGATGAATCCAAAAACGTTGGCCAACTTTTTGCCGAAGTTGAATCTGAAGATTTAATTAAATACGGATTGATTCCAGAGTTTGTAGGTCGTTTGCCAATTATCGCTACCTTAGAAGAACTCGATGAAGCCGCGCTAATTAAAATCTTAACCGAACCTAAAAATGCCCTCATCAAACAATATAAACATTTGTTTGAAATGGAAGGTGCAGAACTTGAGTTCAGAGAAGACTCACTAAAAGCCATTGCTACTAAAGCCATGGAAAGAAAGACTGGTGCTCGCGGACTGAGAACCATCGTAGAAAATGTCTTACTTAACACCATGTATGAAATACCCTCAGCTGACAACATCAGCAAAGTAGTCGTTGATGAAAGTGTTATATTAGGCCAATCAGAACCCTTATTAGTGTACGAAACTGATAAGAAATTAGCTGCTTCTGAATCCTAAGCTCATGATGAGTGTAAGCAAGGCCATTAATTTTGCTTACACTCTCAACAACATTAATCTTAACTTCCCCTTCCCTCACGCGTAACCTGCAAGCCCTATTGCGCCGGATGTTAAAACATCTGTGACGCAATATGACATCCAAATAATGCATTGAACCGTCATGTCGACATCTTATAATTATCATTATGCGGTGCAATACGACTATCGCCTATTGCATCCTACCTTACTAGTTTGTATGGAGCGGATGGAGTTTTTGTTGAACTTGCAGTATTACGGAGTTAATGATATTGATTTAAGTAATGAACAACAAACCATAGCCCTCGATGCGACAAAGTATAATCATAGGTCGGCATTAAACATGCCCATGACACCGCTCCCTGTGGGATAATAGCCCACTCAGGCATAATTATCTCCCTATTATTGCCTACTGGTTCTTTGGATAATTAATGAAAGTTCACCTTAAAACACTCGGCTGTCGGCTTAATGAAGCTGAATTAGAAACTTGGGCTCAAGCTTTTCAAAAATCTGGCCACGCCATTACTAAACAGGCCGAAGCGGCTCAACTCATCGTTATTAATTCTTGCGCGGTTACTCAAGATGCCGCTAGAAAATCACGTCAACTGATACGCCGCATTCATCGTGACAATCCCCAAGCAAAACTAGTCGTAAGTGGATGTTATGCTACTTTAAACCAAGAAGAAGCCTCGTCTTTACTGGGTGTTGACTTGGTTGTTAGCAATAAAGATAAAGATCAACTAGTAGAAAAATCCTTAAGTGAACTTAATATGGATACCATGCCCAGCATGGCTACAGATCCAGGTGAAACCTCCTTATTTACACGCGGCAGACAACGGGCATTCATTAAGGTACAAGATGGCTGTCGTTATCGCTGCACCTTTTGTATTGTCACTGTAGCACGTGGTGAAGAAGTCAGTCGCTCTATACAAGCGATTGTTGATGAAATTAATGAACTGCATCAGCAAGGCATCACCGAAGCTATTTTAACGGGCGTGCATTTAGGCGGTTATGGTAGTGATTTAGGCATTAATTTATCTGATCTAATTAAAGCTATACTTGCCCAAACCGATATTCCTAGACTTAGGTTAGGTTCTTTAGAGCCTTGGGAATTACCCGACGATTTCTTTGAATTATTTCATAATCCTAGACTCATGCCACACTTACATTTACCTCTGCAAAGCGGTTCAGATACGGTGCTACGTAGGATGGCACGACGCTGTAAAACAGAAGAATTTTCTAGCATCGTTCAGAAACTACGCGCAGAAATCCCATATTTTAATATCACTACCGATATTATTGTCGGCTTTCCTGGTGAGACTGAACAAGAATGGCAAGACAGCTATAATTTCATCAAACAAACCGGTTTTGGCCATATACATATATTTACTTATTCCCGTCGAGAAGGCACTAAAGCCGCTAATTTACCCGATCAAATTAGCGAAGAAACTAAAAAACAGCGTAGCCGACAATTACATGAATTAGCCAACACCATGAAGCTAGAGTTTTTTAAGGAAAATCTAGGCCTAGAACTCCCAGTACTCTGGGAAGGTTATAGCATTGCGCAAGAAGATGGCAATCAGCAGGTCTTTGGATATACACCTAATTACCTAAGAGTCAGTAGCATCATAAAAGCAGATGTCTCGGTTGAAAATAAGACCTTAAAGGTAAGGTTATCAGAATTAGGCGAAGACTATATAATAGCCGTCATGTAATATCAGTAAGCGTAGGGGCATTGCCCCTACCGTTAACATATCTCTCATTTAATAACATATAACGCATCCATGGAAAAAACATACGCTCCTCACGACATAGAACAACGCTGGTATAAAAACTGGGAAGAACAAGGTTATTTTGCCGCTAAAGCTGAGGGAGAATCGTATTGCATTATGATTCCACCACCTAATGTCACCGGCAGCCTCCACATGGGTCATGCTTTCCAAGATACTATTATGGATGCCCTCACCCGCTATCATAGAATGAAAGGTTATAGCACCTTATGGCAGGCAGGTACTGATCATGCTGGTATTGCGACACAAATGGTTGTTGAACGTCTTTGTAATGCCGAAGGTAAGACGCGCCATGATTACGGCCGAGAAAAATTCGTAGAAAAAGTTTGGCAATGGAAAGAAGAGTCGGGCGGTGCTATTACTCAGCAACTTCGCCGCATGGGCTCTTCATTAGATTGGAATAGAGAGCGCTTCACTATGGATGATGGCATGTCCGATGCCGTTCAAGAAGTTTTTATACGCCTTTATGAAGAAGGTCTGATTTATCGCGGCAAACGTTTAGTTAACTGGGATCCCGTACTGCATACTGCTGTTTCTGATTTGGAAGTTTTATCCGAAGAAGAAAATGGCTCTATGTGGCACATCCGTTATCCTTTATCGAATGGCCAAGGTCATTTAATCGTTGCTACCACTCGCCCAGAAACCTTATTGGGTGATGCGGCAGTCGCGATTCATCCAGATGATGATCGCTATAAACATTTATTAGGTGAATTCGTTGAACTACCCTTAACCGGCCGTAGAATTCCGATTATAGCCGACGAGTATGTTGATCCTGAGTTTGGTACTGGCTGCGTTAAAATTACACCCGCTCATGACTTTAATGATTATGAAGTTTGGACACGTCATCGCCATACTTCAGTCATACAAGATTTACCTCATGGCGGTTTGATTAATGTTTTAACTGTCGATGCCGCAATACGAAGCAATGACGAAAACGAAAACCAACTAATCCCAGAACAATACAGTGGACTTGATCGTTTCGCCGCACGTAAACAAATAGTTGCTGATCTTGAAGCTCAGGGCTTATTAGAAAAAATAGTTGACCATAAATTAATGGTACCGCGTGGTGATCGCACTAACAGTGTCATCGAACCTTTATTGACTGATCAATGGTACGTTAAAGTTGCGCCACTAGCAGAACCAGCCATAGCTGCTGTTGAAAATGGCGACATTAAATTTGTCCCTGACAACTGGAAAAATACCTATTTTGACTGGATGCGCAATATTCAAGATTGGTGTATTTCCCGGCAAATTTGGTGGGGACATCGTATTCCCGCTTGGTATGATGACTTAGGCAATATTTATGTCGGATCGTCTGAGCAAACTATTCGTGAAAAACATAATTTACCCGCTGATTACGTCCTTAAGCAAGATGAAGATGTACTCGACACTTGGTTTTCATCAGCGCTTTGGCCTTTTTCAACCTTGGGTTGGCCAGAAAACACTGAAGAACTCGCCAAACATTATCCAACCAGCGTACTAGTTACAGGTTTTGACATTATTTTCTTCTGGGTCGCCCGCATGATTATGATGGGGCTTAAGTTTCAAGGCGCAGTACCTTTTAAAGAAGTCTACATACACGGTCTGGTGCGTGATGCCGAAGGCCAAAAAATGTCCAAGTCTAAAGGCAATGTACTCGATCCTATTGATATTATTGATGGTATAGAGCTCGATGCCCTGGTCGCTAAACGAACTGCGGGTATGATGCAGCCGCATTTGGCTAAAAAAATTGAACAAGCAACCCGCAAAGATTTTCCTGACGGCATACAATCCTACGGTACCGATGCCTTACGCTTTACTTTCGCTTCATTAGCATCAACAGGCCGCGATATTCGTTTTGATATGGCAAGAACCGAAGGTTATCGTAACTTCTGTAATAAGCTTTGGAATGCTGCGCGTTACGTATTAATGAATACCGAAGAGCACGATAACGGCTTATCTGATGCTCCCTGCACTTACTCTCAAGTTGACCGTTGGATTATTTCTAGGCTCCACCAAGTTACAACTACAACGAGTGACGCCATAGATAACTATCGCTTTGATTTAGCCGCACAAGCGCTTTATGAGTTCACTTGGAATGAATACTGTGACTGGTATTTGGAACTCGCCAAAGTATCTTTACAATCTGATGATGAGGCCTTACAGCGCGGCACTCGTAAAACCTTATTGACAGTTCTTGAAACTCTGTTACGCTTAGCCCATCCGCTAATGCCTTTTATCACCGAAGAAATTTGGCAACGCGTTGCTCCCTTAGCGGGCATACAAGCTGACACCATCATGTTACAAGCTTATCCAGTAGCTAATGAATCGCTCATTGATGAAAAGGCGATCACAGAAATAAATTGGCTGATGAACTTTATTCTAGGTGTACGCCGTATTCGTGGTGAAATGAATATTGCTCCTGGTAAGCCTTTACCAGTATTGCTACAAAATGTTTCAGCTAATGATCATGACTTCTTAAAGACCAATAGTGTTTATTTACATAGAATTGGTCGCTTAGAATCAATAACATGCTTAGAAAATGAACAGACTGCACCAGAATCTGCCATTGCCTTAATTGGCGAAATGAAAATATTAATACCTATGGCAGGTTTGATCGATAAAGACGCTGAATTAGCACGCTTGGAAAAAGAAATACAAAAAATCAACAATGATTTACCTAGAATTAAAGATAAATTAACTAATCCGACTTTTATCGACAAAGCACCTGCCGCCGTTATCGACAAAGAGAAAGCTAAATTAGCTGAGTTAAATTCACTGCTCAGCAATCTTGAACAACAGCACGCTAAAATTCTAGCGATGTGATGAAAGCAGGCTAAAGGCTAAAGGTAAAAGGCAAAAAAACTTAGGAGCGTATTGCATACGCCCATTTATTAAAACATCAATATTATGGCCTTTGTAGGTCGGGTTAGCGATAGCGTAACCCGACAAAATGACCTACGAAAACCTCGCGGGACGGGGTTTGCAACACCGCTCCTAACGTTTAAGGCTTCAAAAATTATTTAAGCATCCAAACGCCTCGGCCGGGACTGCAAACCCCGACCGGCATTAGTAGACGTTCAATGCAAATGGAATTATT
>CAIZMK010000018.1 GCA_903934035.1 uncultured Methylococcaceae bacterium | reverse complement strand
GATCGCTTATGGCATTTTGTGCTGCCGGTCTTGTGCTTATCTTATGGCGGTTTCGCTGCTTTAGCCAAGTTGACGCGCACCTCTATATTAGAAAACTTATATTCTGATTATGCTCGCACTGCTAGAGCTAAAGGTTTAACTGAGAATGAGGTGTTATGGCGGCATGTGTTTCGTAATAGTTTGTTGCCGTTGATTACTATATCGGCGGGTTTATTACCGAGTCTTTTGGCAGGCTCCTTGATAGTCGAGCATATTTTCAGTATTGATGGTATGGGACAGTTGGCGGTAGAGGCCGTCAAAGGTCGAGATCGAGAACTGGTGCTGTCAATTACGTGGGTCAGTGGTTTCCTTACCTTGATCGGTTATTTACTGGCCGATTTTTGTTATACCTTGGCCGATCCTAGGGTTAGTTATGATTAAAGTCGTGTTGAGTGGTGAATCTTATGTGGCCCGTGTTTGGCGTAAAACACGAAACGGTGTCGGTGTTGAAATCGGCTTAGTATGGATCGCTTTATTGGTATTCGCGGCGGTTTTTGCACCTTTTTTAGCCAACTCCATGCCCTTACTCATGAGCAAAGACGGCATTATTTCTGCGCCAGTCTTACATTATTTATCGATAGAAGATGCCTGGGTATTAGCAAGTTTCTTTATTGCTTTGTTGGTGTATAAACTAAAACTTAGGGCAGGGCAGCGCATGGCCTTGTTTTTGTTGGGCGCTATGATTGCCGCTGTATTAGTCAATGTGTATGTTAATCCCCCTAAGTTGGTCATTTATGATGACTTTCGTAGTCCGGCGTACACGCAAGTGGCTTGGCGAGTCATGCCGCCCATTCCTTATGCACCTACCGATTATTTACGTGATTTAGTCAGCAAAGGTTTAGAAGCACCTTTTGAAACCACCGGTCATTTACATCTGATGGGTACCGAAGAGAATGGTGCCGATGTATTAAGTCGCATGATACATGCCTGTCGAATTGCTTTAAGCATCGGATTGATCGCCTCAGGCATTGCCTTATTTATCGGTGTTATAGTCGGGGGCTTAATGGGTTATTTTTCTGGCCTTACCGATATGCTAGGCATGCGTTTAGTCGAGATCTTTGAAGATATTCCCACGCTGTTTTTATTACTGACCTTTGTGGCCTTCTTCGGGCGTAGCTTGTATATGATGATGGTGATTATTGGCATCACGGGTTGGTCGGGTTATGCGCGTTATGTGCGTACAGAATTTCTTAAACTGCGTAAGCAAGATTATGTGCAAGCGGCAGTCGCCAGTGGTTTACCCTTAAGTTCCATTTTGTTTAGGCACATGCTGCCCAATGGTATTGCGCCCTTATTAGTGGCGCTTAGTTTTGGTATTGCCGGCGCTATTTTGTCAGAAGCGACTTTAAGTTTTCTGGGTCTAGGCGTCGTTGATGCGCCGTCTTGGGGGCAAATGCTAGATCAAGCGGTGAAGTCATCTAGCTTTAATTGGTGGATGGCGGTGTTTCCTGGTGGCGCGATCTTCATGACCGTATTCGCCTATAACTTGATAGGCGAAGCCTTTCGGGATGCTATTGATCCTAAGCTTACCGATGATGCAGGAATAGAGTGATGACTCAGCCTTTACTGGAAGTTCGCAATCTACGTACCTATTTACAAGCCGGTGCTAGGCAAGTTAAAGCCGTAGACGATATTAGTTTTAGCATTCCTAAAGGTGAAACCTTTTGCTTAGTGGGTGAGTCGGGCAGCGGTAAGTCAGTGAGCGCCTTATCGGTGATTCGTTTGTTGCCAGAGGGCGTGGCAACGCATCCTTCAGGTGAAATCTTATTTAATAAACAAGATTTACTAAAGCTAGCTGATTCAGGTATTCGAGCCGTGCGTGGCTCGCAAATAGCCATGATTTTTCAAGAGCCAATGACCTCG
>CAIZMK010000017.1 GCA_903934035.1 uncultured Methylococcaceae bacterium | reverse complement strand
TTGCATCCAATGGTTCACCGCCGACAGTCTGGATAAAAATCAAAGAAAGGCTTTTTTTGCTGGTGTTTCTGAAGAGGATTTAGATCGAGAACATAAAGTAGATCAAATTGTTGAGGAAAATATTTCTCTATGGCAGCAACAAGGTTTTGTGCCGGATATGTCTATCGAACCTGGTTATAACACTGATCAACCGATTCGTGAGCGGGGATGGATGTATTGGCATCATTTGTTTAATGCGCGGCATTTATATTTATTTGCGCTGTTACACAAATATCACAAACATTATATTCATGACAGCTTCATGGCCGATTTAGCCTCCGCTTTAAATCGCAGTACAAGACTAAGTCGCTGGGACTCGGCAGATCGTGGTCGAGAAGGCGTGAAGGATGTCTTTGCAAATCAATCATTAAATACCCTCTTTAACTATGGTGCAAGGCCATTCCTCGCGCTCGAAGAATTCGCTTTTTTAAAGCCAAAAACTTATGACTTAACGTCAATCAGCTCTATTAAAAATCACACCGCACATGAACTAACTCAAGATGTAGATTTATTTATCACTGACCCCCCTTACGCCGACGCAGTACATTACCACGAAATCACCGAGTTCTTCATTGCTTGGCTACGCAAGAATCCACCGGCACCTTTCAACGAATGGATTTGGGATTCACGTCGTGCCTTGGCGATCAAAGGCAGCGGCGATGATTTCCGTCGCGGAATGATTGAAGCCTACATCGCAATGACCCAGCACATGCCCGACAACGGCATGCAATGCGTGATGTTTACCCATCAAGACACCGGCGTCTGGTCGGATATGGTCGGTATTTTCTGGGCGGCCGGTTTACAGGTCGTAGCGGCTTGGTATATCGCCACTGAAACCACCTCGGAACTCAAAAAAGGCGGTTATGTGCAAGGCACTGTCACCCTGATGTTACGCAAACGTCCGGCAGGCGACAATCCCGGCTTTAAACAAAAAATCCTACCCGCCGTGCGTCGAGAAGTAGCCGCGCAAATCACCCAAATGCTGCATTTAAACGCCGACGTAAAAAACAAACTCGGCGAACCGGTCTTCAACGACTCCGATTTACAAATGGCCGGTTACGCCGCAGCACTAAAAGTCTTAACCGCTTACACCCACATCGGCGATGAAGACGCCACCGCCTTTGCCTTGCGCCCCCGACAAAAAGGCCAAGTCACCGTGGTCGATGAAATCGTGCAACAAGCCTCAGAAGCCGCCAACAGCCTGCTAATTCCCGAAGGTTTACAAGCCGACACCTGGAGCGCAACCAAAGGCATCCAACGCTTTTATCTGCGCATGTTGGACATAGAAACCACCGGCGCGTCAAAACTGGATAACTACCAAAACTTCGCCAAAGCCTTTCATGTCGAGGATTACACCAAAATAATGGCGAGCATGGCACCCAACAAAGCGCGACTAAAAAGCATCGAAGAATTCACCTCGCGTGATTTATCCGACAGCACAGAAATCGGCCCCACATACTTAGGCAAGCTCATCATTGCCCTGCAACAATTGCTACAAGATAAAGAACCACAAACCGTGATAGATTACCTGCATTCCGACATCGCTAACTTTCTGGAAGCTAGACCGTTGTTAATCGACATCACCGAATTTATCGCCGCTAAAACCAGAGACAGTCAAGTGCGTGATGTGTCGGAAATACTGGTAGCGCGGATGCGTAATCAGAGATTGGCTTAGGGCTCACCGATTTATAAGCTCACATATAAAAAATGAACATTAAATATTATTGGAAGGTTAAAAAATGATTGTTGTTAGAGGTGGTACTGGCAAACCCGTTAGTAGTCAAAAACTAGCCGATTATTTTGAAGCAAGAACCGATATAGACGGTTACTTGTATTTAGGCTATCCCATTATTGGTACGATAGAGGGTGGCTATCCAATTGATGCCTTATTTCTTTCTGATCAGCATGGAGCCATTATTTTTCATCTTATTGAAGGTGCTTATAAAGAAACAGTAGAACTCGCTGATATCCAAGATGAAAACTACACAAAACTAGAATCCAAGCTAAAGCAGCACAAGGATTTAACGAAGGGACGTCTTTTAGCAGTTCAACTAAACGTTGCCACCTTTGCATCAGCATGGACAGGACGCTCTGATATAGAATCTGTCTACCCTGTTTTAGTTAATGAGGATGATTTAACAGCTTTTCTGGATACTAAAAAATGGGAAGACAACCAGACATATCAAAAACTAGTTTCTGTTATTCAATCCATCACAACGATTAGAAATAGAAATAAACGTGGCTATGTTAAAAAAACAGACTCAAAAGGAGCTAAGTTAAAGAAACTAGAGGAATCTATTGCTAATTTGGACAGACAACAAAGTACCGCTGTTATTGAGACCGTTGAAGGTGTGCAACGCATCAGAGGTTTAGCGGGCTCAGGGAAGACCATTGTACTGGCGCTAAAAGTAGCCTATTTACACGCAAAAAATCCTGATTGGCATATTGCTGTTACGTTCAACAGTAGATCACTCAAAAATCAACTCAAACATTTTATTACCTTATTCACTTTAGAGCATACTAACGAAGAACCTGATTGGGATAAAATTGATATTATTCATGCTTGGGGTAGTCCTTCAATACGTGGAATCTATTATGAATTATGTCTGAAACATAACATTGAATATTTCGATTTCAAGACAGCAGAATTAATGGCAAAAAGTTATGGAAAAGGATTTGATGTGGCTTGTGAAAAAGCTTACAACGAAATCGAATCATTTCAGCAATATTATGATGTTGTTTTGGTAGATGAAGCTCAAGATTTTTCCCCTTATTTTTTACGGTTATGTTATCAAATTTTAAGCCAACCTAAACGTTTGGTCTATGCCTACGATGAATTACAAAATATCAGTAATAAACAAATGCCATCACCTGAAGAATTATTTGGCTTAGATATTAATGAGAAACCACTTGTTTCTTTACACAACACTCTAGGGAAACCTAAGCAAGATATTGTTTTAGATGTGTGCTATCGCAACTCTAAACCTATATTAGCTACAGCTCATGCTTTAGGCTTTGGTATTTATAGAAAAAAAGGGCTGATACAGATGTTTGATCAACATCAACTTTGGCAGGATGTAGGTTACAAGGTTAAAGACGGAAAATTAGCAGATGGTGAGTCAGTCACTTTAAGCCGAGATGAAAAATCGAGCCCTTGCTTTTTACAAGAACACTCAACTATTGAGGATCTCATTACATTTAAATCTTTTAATAATGATGCCGAACAAATTGCTTACTTAATCGCTGAGATTGAAAATAATGTCAAAGAGGATGAATTAAAATTAGACGACATTATGGTTATTCATCCTGAACCTTACACAGCAAAACGAGCCGTAGGCGTAATAAGGGAGGAGTTGTTTAGTAAAGGGATTAACTCTAATTTAGCCGGTGTAACAACTACACCGGATGAGTTTTTTAAAGACAATGCTGTTGTATTCACGCAGATATATCGTGCTAAAGGCAATGAAGCCTCTATGGTTTATATCATTAACGCCCAAGAATGTTTTGATGCTGTTAATGTCGCTCAAAAACGAAATATGTTATTTACTGCTTTAACTCGAAGCAAAGCATGGGTGCGTGTATTGGGGTATGGACAGAATATGCAGGCATTGCAACAAGAATTTGAACACGTAAAAAGCAATCAGTTTGAGCTTAAATTTACTTACCCCACCGCTGCAGAACGTGAAAAATTAAGCATCGTTAATCGAGATATGACTGCGCAAGAGCGTAAAAAATTAGAAATAAAATCAGCTTCTGCCAATGACTTACTTCAAAGTCTAATAAATGGTGAAATACATAAAGAAGATTTGCCCGATGATATAAGGACACAATTAAAGGAATTACTTTAAGCATGTTAAGTTCTGTAATTATATTTAATCAAATTAAGACAGTTACTTCTAAACTGATCAAAATAGGTTTATCCGCAGATCAAAATTTCCCTTCAAATGATAAAGGTCAAATCACCTATTTTGGGATGCAAGATATTTCAATTGCCATGAAAAATATCACTTATGAAGAAATTTATAAACAACTGGAAGAGACCAGAAACTTTAATATCAAAATGCTTGATGGCGCTTTAATTCAAATGCTTTACAGCTTTAAAGGCACTGAACTAGTTGCTCATCGGTTAGCTTTTTTCCCTGCTCCTAATTTAGAGAGCTTTCAGAATGAACCAGAAATTTATGAAGATGATGAAATTTACGCTGACATTTTAGGAAAAAACATAGTTACTTTCCCAATACGTTTTGATTATGACCCCAATAACTTCGAAGAAATAAAACATCCAAAAACTCACATCACATTAGGCCAATATAAAAACTGTAGAATTCCAATTTCTGAGCCTCTAACTCCTGAGCTATTTATTGCCTTTGTTTTACGAAATTTTTATAACACTGCTTTTGAAACAAACATCAATCACTTTGTTATAAGTACTCATCGTTTCTCACAAACCATCACAGATAAAGAAAAATCCTTACTTCATCTTGGTATTTATTGACGACTAAATTAATTAACTGTAAACAGAAAATGCCATGCCTTCTTGCCAAGAACTATACCAACAAGCAAACCAATTATCGCTCTTAGAGAAACTACAATTAGCAGAATTATTATTAGCTAATTTAGATAAGCCTGATCACGAAATTGATGTGATATGGAAAGATGAAGCACAAAAAAGATGGCAAGCTTACCAAGCGGGCGAATTAAAAACAGTTAGCTATGATTCTGTTATGCAGAAATATAAATGAATATTGAAATTATTAAGATAGCGTACCTTGAATTACAGGGTGCTTTTACTCGTATGTCTATCAACAACTAATAATATGACCCTACGCCGCTTTTCTTCCCGCACCCATCGACTAGATCAAAACTTTTTAGCTGAACAGCTTAAAGGCGCCAAGAGTTACCTCCGCATTGCAGGTTATTTCACCAGCTCTTTGTTTGAAGTCGCTAATGAATGGCTAGAGACGATACCAGATGTCAAAATTGTCTGTAATGTCGATATACACCCCGATGATCTAAAAGTCGCACAATGCCGCGAGTCCAAGATGTTGCGGCGC
>CAIZMK010000016.1 GCA_903934035.1 uncultured Methylococcaceae bacterium | reverse complement strand
CAGAAGCCAAAAAGCAGCAACAACAACTGGAAAATTTTGCTTATTACGATAGCCTAACTGGCCTACCAAATCGTTTATTATTAACCGATCGACTGACGCAGTTTCTATTAGAAAATTACCGTAAACCACAAAACCTAGCCATCGCTTTTATTGACTTAGATGGTTTTAAAGCCATTAATGATAACCATGGTCACGCTGTAGGTGATGAGTTTTTGGTAGCTATTAGCCAGAATATGCAAATGGCAATCCGTAAAAATGACACCTTAGGACGTTTAGGCGGCGATGAGTTTATCGTTATCCTTAATCTTGAAGATAACTTTCAAGCATTTCAAAGACCCCTACAAAAGCTCATAGCAGCTTGTAATACGCCTATCGTTATTAAAGGTGCAAGCTTACAAGTCTCTGCGAGTATCGGCGTGAGTTTATATGAAGGCAAATCGAAGCAAGACATGGACGCCGCCACCTTGATTAGCCAAGCCGATCAAGCCATGTATGTCGCTAAACAAGCCGGTAAGAATAATTATCATATATTTGGGGCATAGGAATATAGGATGCGCCTCCTAGTCATCGTAGGCTGTATAAGTAATTGTAGTAATTGCAGGCCGGAATAAGCAATTGTAGGCCGGAATAAGACTTTTCGAGCGACAGCGAGTAAAGCGTTTCCGGCACGGGTATCGATCGAGCGGCCGGAAACGTCATCATGCGCTACGCTTAGATGGCCTTATTCCGGTCTACACTAGGGAAACCAAGTCCCAGTTCGGTGGAAGCAAAGCTGGGGCTTGGCGTTCCCAATAGGGGAAGCTCTCGACCTTAAATAATTATACTGTGTTGAGGGTTAGTACTTGAATGTGGGATGGCTCAGTTTTATAAGAAGGCCTTTATAGATAAAATAAATGATCGTACTAAACGACCCTATCACCCGGCTCATTACCTGCAAAAAATGCGGCTATGTTGGCTAAGACTCGATTACCCATAGCAATACGGGTTTCATCGCTAGCGCTGCCTAAATGCGGTAATAGTGCGACGTTGTTTAATGCTAAGAATTCAGGGTCTATGGCGGGTTCGCCTTCGAATACATCTAAACCTGCACCGGCTATCCAGCCTTCTTTTAAGGCTTTTATTAAGGCTTTGCTGTCTACTACATCGCCGCGTGCCGTATTGATTAAATGTGCGCTAGATCGCATGAGTTTTAAGCGCTCTTCGTTGATTAAGTGTTTGGTTGCTGAGCCACCTGGACAATGTAAGGATACGAAGTTGGCTTCGGATAATAACTCTTCTACCGTTTCGCAGCGTGTGGCCTGCAAATCTGACATGATGGTAGCGTCGGGTTGTGAAGGTGCGTAACAAAGTATTTTCATGCCAAAGCCATGATGGGCTTTTTTTGCCATAGCTTGTGCGATACGACCAAAGCCAATCAGTCCTAAGGTTTTGCCAGTGACTTTTTGGCCGATGAGTTGTGTGGGTGTCCAGCCTGTCCATTGTTGATTAAGAATCAGGCGTTCTCCCTCAGGTGCGCGGCGTGCTGACATGAGTAGTAATAACATGGCAATATCTGCAGTGCAGTCGGTTAACACATGGGGTGTGTTGGTAACGACTAGGCCTTGCGCCTTTGCGCTGGTAATGTCGATGTTATTATAACCTACGCCAAAGTTACCAATGATTTTGGCGCGTTTATTTTCTACGCTGAGTATGTCAGCGTTAAGCACGTCAGTCACTGTTGGTAATAAAGCATCGGCTGTTTGCAGTGCTAGTTTAAGCTCATCTGCAGTCATGGGAATATCAGACTCGTTGAGCTGAACATCATAAAGTTCTTTTAACTGGGCTTCGACTTCAGCAGGCCACTTTCGGGTAACGACGATTTTAGGTTTGTTCATTTGATAATCCTCACAATGGGTTGTTATGGATTTAGATGTGAAAAGCTAAGAGGGGCAAGTTGCGATAGTGTTATGACTATCGCAACTTGTGATCAATTATTAAGCTGTTGCGCGATAGTATTCTATGGCTGCAGCGACGCCACTGCCTGGTTTAATATCAAAACCAGAGTCTAATAAAGCCATTTCAACACCAGCGATAGCGCCTAGCATAGAAACGTCATTCATATCACCCACATGACCAATACGGAAAGCTTTGCCGGCTAATTCAGCCAGACCGCCACCTAGAGAGATATTGTATTTGCTAAAAGCAGTGCTAATGACGGTGCGAGCATCTTTGTCTTCAGGAACAATCACGGCTGTTACTGTGTTTGACTCAAAGCCTGGATGCGCGCAAATGCTTAATCCCCATGCTGCGACGGCTTTACGTGTGCCTTCGGCTAAACGATGGTGACGTGCATAGACATTTTCTAAGCCTTCTTCGAGCAGCATGTCCAGAGCTTTACGTAAACCGTATAAAATGGGTAGGGCTGGTGTGTAAGGTGTGTAACCGTCTTTGTTAGTGTTTATTTGATCTCTTAAGTCCAAAAAACAACGTGGATAAGTGCATGTTTCACCGGCTGCTAAGGCTTTTTGGCTGAAAGCTAAGAAAGCACCGCCTGCTGGCATCATGAAACCTTTTTGTGAGCCACTGATTGCGCCGTCGACAGCCCATTCGTCCATACGAAAATCTAAGCTGGCAATAGAACTTACACCATCAACAAATAATAGGGCAGGGTGGTTAGCTGCATTCATTGCTTTGCGAACGCCACCAATATCACTGGTTACGCCGGTTGCGGTTTCGTTATGAGTCGCTAATACCGCTTTAATTTGATGAGCATCGTCTTCTTTAAGGCGTGCTTCTAACTTATCAAGGGGAATGCCTTTGCCCCAAGTTTCTTGATGTATTTCAACGTCAAAGCCTAGACGTTTAGCCATTTCAGCCCATAAATGGCTAAATTGACCAAAGCGATAGATTAATACTTTGTCGCCAGGATTTAAGGTGTTGGTTAAAGCCACTTCCCAGCCAGCAGTGCCTGTTGCAGGGAATACAAAGGCTTGTCCGGTTTCTGTTTTGAATATTTTCTTTAGATCTTCTAACAGAGGCGTTAGCAATTTAGGAAAAACAGGCGAGCGATGATCTTCCATGGTGACATGCATCGCATTCAGAATTTCATTGGGTACGTTGGTAGGACCTGGAATATATAGATGGTTACGACCAGCCATGGGATTGCCTCTTAGTAAGTGATTAAAAGATTGTTAGATCTGGATTCTGAGAAGAATAGTGTTAGACCCAAAAAAGCTGATAATCATGACATAGCCATTAGTAATCGGCAAGATTTGATTGCGACTTTGAGTGAATAGTTAGCGTTAAAAATTGACTTTATTGGTGCTAAAAGTAGAATGGGCGATTTATTTGTTTCTGGCATAGTTAAGTTTGTGCCCTTAGCTTTTAGCCAAATAACAACTTTAGTTTATTGACATTAGGAATGTACACATGAGTCACACTTTATACACAGCGTCAGTTCAACGAGTTCAACGTTGTGAATTAGCGGTTCCAGGATCAAATCCTGAAATGTTTGAAAAAGCTATGAAGAGTGGCGCGGATTTTATTTTTCTTGATCTTGAGGATGCGGTAGCTCCTGATGATAAGTTGCGTGCGCGAAAGAATATTATTGAAGCTATTAATGATATGGATTGGAAAGGTCATGGTGTGACTGTTTCCGTGCGTATTAATGGTTTAGATACGCAGTATATGGTGCGTGATGTCGTCGATTTAGTCGAGCAGTGTGGTGAAAAAATAGATACTATTCTGATTCCTAAAGTCGGTGTTTATGCTGATGTTTATATGGTTGAGGCGATGCTTAATCAATTGGAAATGCAACAAGGTCTTAAAAATAAAATCGGCATAGAGGCACTTATTGAAACGGCATTAGGTATGGCTAATGTTGAAGATATTGCCCGTAATGGCGCTTTAGGTCGTCTTGAAGCCTTGCATTTTGGCGTTGCCGATTATGCGGCGAGTAATCGTGCTCGTACCACTAATATTGGTGGTTTGAATCCAGATTATCCAGGTGACCAATGGCATGCAGCGATTAGTCGAATGACTGTTGCTTGTCGCGCTTATGGTTTACGTCCTATTGACGGGCCTTTTGGTGACTTCAAAGATCCTGAAGGTTTTAAGTTAGCAGCAAAGCGTGCCGCAGCTTTGGGTTGTGAAGGTAAATGGGCGATACATCCTTCACAAATCGAATTAGCCAATGATGTATTTACGCCACCTGCCGCTGAAGTAGAAAAAGCTAAGCGTATTTTAGTAGCACTGCAAGAGGCAGCGGCTCAGGGTAAAGGTGCAGCGGCCTTAGATGGTCGCTTGATAGATGCGGCATCAGAAAAAATGGCCAATAATGTAGTTAGAGCAGCTGAAGCGATAGCTGCAAAAACAAAATAAGGCTAAAGGCTAAGTTTTTTGCTCATACTGCGTCACTGCCCACATTTGAGGAATATTTGAACTAATTGTAGGCCGGAATAAGGCTTTTCGAGCGTAAGCGAGTAAAGCGTTTCCGGCATTGGTACTCTGGGCAGTGACGCAAAGCGTGGGAAGGATTTACGATTTATAAAAAATAAGGCGAAGGGCATAAGGCGAAGGGCACGAGGCGAAGTTTTTAGCCTTTAGTCTTGCGCCTTATGCCTTTCCTCATTCACCTTAATTGAAGGAGTTGCTGTGGATATTCATGAGTATCAAGCGAAAGATATTTTAAGTGGTTATGGAGTCAAAATTGCTGAAGGCGGTTTGGCTTACAGTCCAGAAGATGCTGTACAACGTACTCGAGAAATCGGTGGACATGTTTGGGCGGTTAAAGCTCAAATTCATTCTGGGGCGCGCGGTAAAGCGGGTGGTATTAAAATTTGTAAAACTCATGATGAAGTTCAGGCTGCGGCGAGTGAATTATTAGGTAAACGTTTGGTGACTCATCAAACCGGACCCTCAGGTAAAGTCTGCTCAAGATTATATGTTGAGGCAGGTACCGATATCGCTAAAGAACTCTATTTTTGTTTCTTAGTTGATCGTAGTTCTGAGCGTATCGTGATGGTAGGTTCTGCTCAAGGCGGTATGGAAATTGAAGAGTTGGCGATCAATAATCCTGATGCCATTACCAAGATTTATATTGAGCCTGCAGTAGGTCTGCAAGATTATCAAGCTAGAGAAATGGCTTTTGCCTTAGGCTTACAAGCTGAAATACTGAGTCATGCGGTAAAGACTATTAAAGGTTGTTACCGTGCTTTACGTGATCTTGATGTTAGTATGCTAGAAATAAATCCTTTGGTAGTCACGCGTAACGGTGAGTTGGTTGCCTTAGATGCGAAAATGGGCATTGATGATAATGCGTTGTTTAGACAGTTAAAGATTTCTGAGTTACGTGATAAAACACAAGAAGATCCTCGTGAAATGGCCGCTGCTGATCGTGGTTTAAGTTATGTCGGTTTAGATGGCGATATCGGTTGCATGATTAATGGCGCTGGATTAGCCATGGCGACTATGGACATGATTAAGCTAGCCGGCGGTGAGCCTGCTAATTTCTTAGATGTAGGCGGTGGTGCTTCAGCTGAGCGTACAGAAAAAGCTTTCCGTTTAGTATTGGCAGACAAAGGCGTTAAAGCGATGTTAGTTAATATTTTTGCGGGTATTAATCGCTGTGATTGGATAGCCGAAGGTGTGGTTCAAGCGGTTAGAAAAATTGATATGAAAGTACCGCTAATTGTACGTTTATCGGGCACTAACGTAGAAGAGGGTCGTCGCATCATTGCAGAAAGCGGCTTGCCGATTATTACTGCGGATACTTTGGCTGAAGCGGCTGAAAAAGCAGTGCAGGCTCGTAATGAAGTCGTCGCAAAAGAAGCGGCTTTGGAGATTTAAATGGCAATTTTTATTAATGAAACAACGCGTATTGTCGTTCAAGGTTTTACTGGCAAAATAGGTACTTTTCACGCGCAAGATATGATCAACTATGGATCAAATGTTGTGGGTGGTATTACTCCGGGTAAAGGTGGGCAAACTCATCTAGGATTACCCGTTTTTAATACGGCTAAAGAAGCAGTGCAACAAGCGGGTGCAGAAGCCAGTATTATTTTCGTACCGCCTGCTTTTGCTGCGGATTCCATTATGGAAGCGGCAGATGCCGGTATTAAATATTGTGTGGCGATTACTGATGGTATTCCTACTCAGGATATGATGACAGTGAAAAACTTCCTGCGTCGTTTCCCTAAAGATCAACGCATGATATTGACCGGTCCTAATTGTGCAGGCACTATTAGCCCTGGACGAGCTATGTTAGGTATCATGCCTGGACATATTTATTTACAGGGTAATGTTGGTATCGTGGGTCGTTCAGGTACTTTGGGCTATGAGGCGGCCGATCAAATGAAACGCTTGGGTATTGGTGTTTCCACTTCAGTAGGTATTGGTGGTGATCCTATTAACGGTAGTTCGCACCGAGATATTCTTGAACACTTCGAAAACGATCCTGAAACCAAAGTTGTTTTGATGATTGGTGAAATCGGTGGTCCTCAAGAAGTAGAGGCTGGTTTGTACGCCAAAGAGCACATGACTAAACCCGTTATTGCTTATATCGCAGGATTAACAGCTCCAGAAGGTCGTCGCATGGGTCATGCCGGTGCTATTATTTCATCCGCTGGTGAAAGTGCCGCTGAAAAAGTAGCGCTGTTAAAAGACTTGGGTGTTGTTATTTGCCCAACACCTGCAGCTATGGGTGACACCGTAGCAGCAGTATTGGCCGCCATGTAAATGAGAGGCTTGTAATACCATTGAGTGGTTTACAAGCAAGGTTGTATTGTCGTAGTCAAGAGCGATCTTCGGGTCGCTCTTACACCAAGAGCCTGATATGCGAAAATCAAATCAAAGTGAAAAAATCGCCCATGTTAGCAATAATGATTACGCTAATAAAGACGTTTGTCCCCAATGTGGAGCCACTGAACTTAGATTGTCGAGATTGACGAGTCGTCATTTATTAAGACGTTTGTTTTACAATCCTTATCGATGCGGTGTTTGTCATTTTAGTTTCTGGAAATTAGGTTGGTTACGCCTAGGTCTTGGTGTCATTGCTGGGTTGGTAGTGATATTTATGTCGGTGATTTTTACTCTAGGCTATAAACATCAAGATATTGCCTCTAATCATGAAGATATAACGATCGATGATAATCTTTTTAAAGCAGCTGAACAAGGTGATGCAAACGCTCAGTTAAAGCTGGGGCTGCGTTATGCTTTTAGTCCTTGGAACACTAAGGATGAGAAGTTGGCAGCTCAGTGGTTTGAAAAAGCAGCCGGACAAGGTCAGTTTGAAGCCGAATACCGTTATGGCTTTGCCTTACTTAAAGGTTTAGGTGTGGTTCAAGATTATAAGGCGGCTTTTTTTTGGTTGGAAAAAGCAGCAGGCAGTGGGTATGCTGATGCTCAATTTGTCCTAGGCGAAATGTATCAGTTAGGACTTTTTGTGAATAGCGATAATGAACGTGCCTATTTATGGTTTAATTTGGCAGCAGCACAGGGTGTAAAAGGTGCAGCTTCATCTCGTGATTTATTAGTGAAGCAGTTAAGTAATAGTCAAATCACTCGTCTTCAAGCTGAAGCGGGTGTCATTAGTCGTAATGAGCAAGCCCAAGCTAGGTAGAGGTAGGTTGCAACCTGTAGGGGCGTCAGATTCGCCCCTACAATTGTAGGCCGGAATAAGGCTTTTCGAGCGTAAGGGGCTGTGAAAGTATTCTTATTATTTCCCCTCTTTAGCAAAGAGGGGTTAGGGGAGATTGGGTCTATTAAATAATAATCATTAAATATCAGTGGTCTATGATTTATAAAAATCCCCCTCGATCCCCCTTTTACAAAGGGGGAAACCAAAAATAAAATACTTTCACAGTCTCGTAAGCGAGTAAAGTGTTTCTGGCATTCATATCGATCCTGTGCCGGAAACGCCACTACGCGCTACGCTAGCATAGTCTTATTCCGGCTTACTGCTACAATGGAAACGATGTGATAAATCCTGCGAACGTAGGGACAGGGCTCGACCTGTCCCTACGAATTACCCCAAACTTGGGTAATCCGTATAGCCTTTTTCAGTGCCACCGTAAAATGTTTTGGTATCTGGTATATTTAATGGCGCGTTGAGTTTGAAGCGTTCAGCAAGGTCTGGGTTAGCAATATAGAGCTGGCCAAAAGCGACGGCATCAGCCAAGTCTTTTGCTATAACGTCTTCGGCGCGAGCTTGATCATAGCCTCCACAAACGATTAACGTACCTTTATAAGCGGCTCTTAGTGTTTCTAGCTTAATGACATTTGCACCATGTCTAATGTCGCCTTCTAAGGCGTCAACAACATGTACATAAGCTATTCCAAAAGAATTTAATTGTTCTAGTAAATAAACAAAAATAGCTTCAGGATTTGAATCGCTCATGTCATTAAAAGTGCCGCTAGGAGATATGCGAACCCCAACGCGGTCTGCGCCACAAACGCTAATGAGCGCTTCGGTAACTTCTAACAAAAAGCGCGCTCTATTTTCTATGCTGCCACCATAGTTATCAGTACGCTTATTGGTGCCGTCGCGTAAAAACTCATCTAGCAAATAACCATTAGCGCTGTGTATTTCAATGCCATCGAAACCTGCTTCTAAGGCATTGCTTGCTGCTTTTTTATAGTCTTCAATGATGCCGGAAATTTCAGCGGTTTCTAATGCGCGTGGCGTAACGAAATCTTTCATGCCAGTCGGTGTAATTGCCTTGCCTTTAGGAGCGATAGCTGAAGGGGCAACAGGAAGTTCGCCATTATGGAAGTCAGGGTGAGAAATTCGACCGACATGCCAAAGTTGTAGAAAAATATGACCTTGTTTTGCATGAACTGCTTCTGTGATTTTTTTCCAAGCTTGTACTTGCGTATCAGTATAAATGCCGGGTGTAGCTGGGTAGCCGACACCTTGTGTAGAAATAGGTGTTGCTTCGGTTATGATCAGTCCGGCGCTGGCTCGTTGCTCATAATAAGTCGTCATTAAATCGGTAGGGCAGCTTTCAGGTGCACGCATACGAGTTAAAGGCGCCATGACTAAGCGATTTGATAAATGATAAGGGCCGATAGCAATCGGGCTGAATAAATTTGCATTGTTGGGTGTATTTGATTCGAGGGTCATAGTTATAGAGTTAGTGGCTGAAAAGTAGTGCTGACTATACCTTAGCAACGCTCAAGGCGAAAGGCGAAAGGTGAAAGGTGAAAGGTGAAAGGTGAAAGATTAAGTCTGCAGGATAGCAACTCAAGGCGGCTCAATTATTAGACTTAACTCTTGCCTTCGCCTTCAGCCTTTTTCCTGCTCTTAAGCCATAGGTATCTACACAAATAATTGTTAGCATTCCCACGCGAGAACGATAACATTGTGGTGAAGATTGTAGGGGCGTATTGCATACGCCCTTATAAAATAAGCTCTATAACAT
>CAIZMK010000015.1 GCA_903934035.1 uncultured Methylococcaceae bacterium | reverse complement strand
GCAAAACAAAAGGCACGTGTGTTGGAGCTGAACCTTACACGTGATCAACTGAGCGTTTTACAGCGCGATGTAGAAAATGCGCAGCGTGCGATGGATGCTGCGAGTCAACGATTTACTGCAACGACCTTAGAAGGCAGTGCAAATCAAACTGACATTGCAATATTAAATCCAGCGACTCCACCTGTTAAGCCATCTAGTCCAAGAGTCGTTTTTAATACGGTGTTGTCATTCTTCCTTGGGGGATTGCTTGCAATAGCATTAAGTCTGTTAGCAGAGAGACTTGATCGTCGATTACGTAGCCGGGAAGATATTAATGATTTAGATATGGCAGTGCTGGCAGTGATTAACAGTCGTTCAGCTATGAAGGCTGTAAACTCAAAAAACATTTTTTCACCTAAAGCCATTTAATTCAGAATAAGGAAAATATTAATGGAAACCAAGCTAACACCAAAGACTGGGCTTGATGTGAATGATGGTACCAATAGCTCTATTGGAACTTTATTAGTCGAACTCGGAAAGATCTCAGCAACCGATGTTGAGCGCGTAATAAAAATCCAACAGGAAAAAAATATGCGTTTTGGTGACGCAGCGATTAGCCTAGGCTTAATTACAGAATCTGATATTAATCAAGTATTGTCTATGCAGTTTAATTATCCATACTTGCAGGCCAAAGGTAAGTATAGCGAAGAGCTAGTGGCATGTTATGCACCGTTTACTCCACAGGTGGAAGCATTAAGAACATTACGTAGCCAACTTATAAAGCTTTGGTTTAGTGAAGGTAATAAGGCCTTGGCTGTGATTAGTGTTAACGCTGGTGAAGGCGCAAGCAACCTAATAGCAAATTTAGCAATCTTATGTTCCCAGCTCGGGAAGCGGACATTGTTGGTTGATGCTAATCTACGTGAGCCAATTCAGCATGTGATTTTCAAACTTAAAGAAAAACATGGACTTTCGGATATTCTTGCTGGGCGTAACGGCATTGATCTGATTAGCAATATTGAGGCATTTCCAAATCTATCAATTCTAGGAGCGGGAACATTGCCACCAAATCCACAGGAATTGCTTAATCGAGCAACTTTTGTTGACCTTATGAATCAGGCGATGGGTAAGTTTGATATTATCTTATTAGATACCGCACCAGCGTCAAATTCCGCTGATTCACAGGCAATTGCTGCGGTTTGTGGCGGCGCTCTAGTCGTTTCTAGATTAAACCATACTCGTCTTTCAGATTTAGATGACGTGAAATCACAAATTTCAGTGACTGGTGCTCGTATCGTGGGTGCTGTAATTAATGAGTTTTAAAATGCTCAAGGTTGAACTCATTAATTACGTAGATTAATGAGTTCAACTGGCATAGCCCCACAAAACCAAACAATATCAAACATAATTGATTCGGTTCAAGTCATCAAATAATCATCCCGCATTTCATTCATTTTTTTGTCTTATCTATTAAAGAAATAAATATGTAATCAAATCGTAACGTAATTGTCTCAAGATAGAAATAAAATGTTGGTTTTAGTTAAGACGTTTATGACATGGGCCTGCACCCATGATTTCGAAAATTGATTATTAATATATTTGCTTTGTATGAATAAAATAGCACTAAATTCCTTCCTCCCTAGTCAAGATGCCGCAATCGTCTCTTGTCCTATTGTTACGCCTAGGCTTTTTTTGTGAGCCAAAACGCAAAGTACAGCGGACTTTTGCAGGACGTCGTCAAAGTACAAGCGCATTACAGCGCTAATCG
>CAIZMK010000014.1 GCA_903934035.1 uncultured Methylococcaceae bacterium | reverse complement strand
GTATGTGGTAGCTGCTTTTATCATGCCTATACTTTATGGTTCATGGAGAATGACGCTTTACCATATTTTGACTGGTCCCTTGCTAGCTTGGTTAACAACTAATAACCCTAATGAATGGGCTGCCGTTTGGTGTTTATATTCCATAGGCTTATTACTCATTTTAGTTAAAACCCCCATACGGTATATATCTTAATCGCTGCTTTATGTCATTCGCCAATAAAGTCTCTAAAACCTTATCAGCCTCGCTATTAACAGTAATGACATCATCTAGTTCGTCAATAGACAGCGCTTGTGCCCATTGCTGTTGATAATCTAAAACGTCTAAAGTGGCTTCTGAGGCATCGCCTTGTCGGCGTTTTATACGTTCACATAGCGTTTCATAACAAGCTTGCACGTCGATAATAATAAAGTCACTGTTACATTCAATAGCTAATTCTTTAAAACGCTGGCGATGTTTAAGCTCAAGAAAAGTCGCATCGACTATTACAGAAAAGCCGGCGTTTAATATGGCTTTTGCACAATCTCTGAGATAGTTATAGGTTTTTTGGCTGGCATCTTCGCTATAAAGTCCATGGTTTAAAGTGCTTTGAGAATCTTGTTCTGCCTTGTAGCCAAATAAGCGTTTGCGCTCTATGTCGCCTCGTAGATGGATCGCTGCAATATTTTCGGAAAGTTCTGCCATTAAGGTTGATTTACCTGAGCCAGAATAACCGTGACTAATAATCAGTTTTACACGACTTGACTGAGTGTAGTGTTCAGCCAGATTCATAAATTCCTGATATTTTAAGCAGGCAGATGAAGGCATGTTATCAGGGCTTTGTTGCTTCTGACGTAATAAGACAATTTTGGCAGACACTAAGGCACGATAAACAAGATAATAGCGCAGCAAAACGACACCCGAATAATCCCCCGTCAGTTGTAAATAACCATTAAGTAAGCGAAAAGCTAGCGCTTGTTCATGACTATGTAACAGGTCTATTAATACAAAAGCGACTTCATTTATAACATCGATCCAGCGTAGCAAGGGATTAAATTCCAGGCAATCAAATAAGGTAACCTTGCCGTTAATCAGGGTCATATTACTTAAATGTAAATCACCGTGGCATTCACGCACATAGCCTTGTTGTTTGCGGAGTGTCATAGTTTCAGCTTTAACTAACCATTCTTGCTGCCCCCAGTTTTCAATGGCCTTTAGTTGCTGTTGCAGTTTTTGATCAGTTAATAAGGCCTTGATGGGGGCAAAGTTTTCCATAAACCAATAGTTTATATCTGCGCTGCAGCCATAGGCTGAGGTCGGATTAGCGATGGCAATGTTGTGATGAAAGCTGGCTAGTATTTCACTAAGTTGATCTATTTCGAAGGCGCTTAGTTGCTTGCTGTCAGCTTTTTCACTTAAGGTTAGTCCGGATGGAAACTGGCGCATTTTAATGGCGTATTCGAGAATTTCACCTGTACCGTCCATCTTTGCATCATCCAGTGTGCCGGTAATTGGCACAACAGCCAGATACAAATCAGCAGCCAAACGCTTATTTAGCCTGACTTCTTCTAGGCAGAAAAAATGTCGCTTTTCTAGCGTAGAAAAATCTAGAAAACCAAAGTTAACGGGCTTTTTAATTTTATAAGCATACGTGCCTGTCAATAATAGCCAAGAAATATGGGTTTCAATGACTTTAATGGAGTTGACTTCATGCTGATAGGCCTTGGGATTAGATAATGCCTTGATTAAATTGAGATTGGTATCTTGGTTATTCATGTTAAATCCCCACTTAAATTGACCCTCACTGTCCACAGTTAAATATTTGTAGGTGGATAAACGCCGGCGTTTATCCACCCTACAGAGCTATGATGCCTAGCTTAAGCCATATCTAGGAACTATTTGCTCAATTGGAGTAAAAAATTATTGTTCTTGAACGATAAACGAAAAAAAGTTTGTGAAAGAGTATAGTTAGTCTTCTTTAGCTTAAAGAAGGCCTGATTTAGAGTATTTCTAGTTGTCTTTAGCTTAAAGAAGGCCTGATTTAGAGTATTTCTGGTTGTCTTTAGCTTAAAGAAGGTTTGCTTTAGAGTATTTCTAGTTGTCTTTAGCTTAAAGAATTCCTGCTTTAGAGTATTTCTAGTTATCTTTAACTTAAAGAATTCCTGCTTTAGAGTATTTCTACTTATCTTTAGCTTAAAGAAGGTTTGCTATAGTCCAAAGAAGACCTGCATTAAGGTCTTTCTATGTGATTTTGCTTTAAAGTAGGTTGTCTTTGCTTTAAAGAAGACCTTATCTAGTTCAAATAATATCAACTCTATACTTTAGAAGGCATCAAAATAACTGAACTCAGAATAAAGTTAAGCTTGTAAGGTGGATTTGCACTAGCAATTTAATATTTCGGAGTTTCAGTGTTGCCTAAGTTGTTACTCGCAATAGTAGGGCGTTAATAGGCGATAGCCGTATTACGCCGAATGATACTCATTGCATACGGTGCAATACGCTAACGAGGCTGTGAAAGTATTCTTTTTATTTCCCCCTCTTTAGCAAAGAGGGGCTAGGGGAGATTGGGTCTATTAAAATAATAAATATCAGTAACCTATGACACAATAAATCCCCCTCGATCCCCCTTTTACAAAGGGGGAAGCTAAAACCATAATACTTTCACAGTCTCTAACGCTTTACACCCTACGATTAAATCTTACTGATCGACATAAGCAGAGAGTGGGCAACAATTTTCCGCCTACCCGAGCTATGACAACTAGATGAGTGTTGTTTTAAAGAACTAACCTAAATAGCCTTAAAACCAATATCGGTACGATAATAAACGCCATCCCAATGTAAGCTATTGGCAAGCTTATATGCATTAGTTTGTGCGCTTTTAATATCTTCTCCTAGTGCACACGCTGATAATACACGGCCGCCGGCAGTCACTATGTTGTCATCGACCTTTTTTGTACCCGCATGAAATACTTTGCACTCAGGGTGATCTTGTTCGGGTAAGCCAGAGATAATTGCTCCTTGTTGATAGCTGTCAGGATAACCGCCAGCAGCCAAGACTACCGCTAAGGCGGCTCGCTCATCCCATTCACTATGAGCTTTATCCAACTCACCTGCCAAAGCGGCTTCACAGAGTTCAACTAGATCACTCTTCATCCTCATCATGATGGGCTGTGTTTCAGGATCGCCAAAACGACAGTTATATTCCAAAACCTTGATCGCACCCTCAGGACTAATCATTAAGCCGGCATAAAGAAAGCCAGTGTAAGGCAGGCCATCGTCAGCCATGCCTTTTAAGGTAGGGGCGATGACATCATGCATCACGCGTTCATGAATTTCTGGCGTAACAACAGGGGCAGGTGAATAAGCACCCATGCCGCCAGTGTTGGGTCCTAAATCATTATTATCACGCGCCTTGTGATCTTGTGAGGTAGCCATTGCTAGGGCATTTTTACCGTCTGCAATAACAATAAAGCTGGCTTCTTCGCCCACTAAAAATTCTTCAATAACCACTCGATTGCCAGCGCTACCAAAGACATTACCTGAAAGCATGTCGATGACTGCATCTATGGCTTCTTGTTCGCTTAGTGCAACGATAACGCCTTTACCCGCAGCCAAGCCGTCGGCTTTAACAACTATAGGCGCACCTTGTTGTTTAATATAAGCAATAGCAAGTTCAGTATCAGTAAAGCTTTGATAAGCTGCTGTGGGAATATGATGACGGATCATGAAATCTTTGCAAAAAGACTTGGAGCCTTCTAGTTGTGCTGCGAGTGCGCTGGGACCAAAGCATTTTAGGCCAGCCGCTTGAAAGCGATCAACGATACCTAAGACCAAAGGAATTTCTGGGCCAATAATGGTTAAATCAATCTGTTCTTGTTGGGCAAAAGCCAGTAATCCAGAGATGTCATCAACAGCCAATGCGATATTTTCGACGCCAGCTTCTAAGGCTGTGCCTGGATTGCCTGGTGCTACAAAGACTTGGGTTACTTTAGGGGATTGTTTAGCTTTCCAAGCGAGGGCGTGTTCACGACCACCGCTACCGACGATGAGGATTTTCATAAGGGATAGTCTCAGCAAGACGGCGTAACAGAGTGTTACGCCGTGTTTAAATTAATGGCGAAAATGGCGCATGCCAGTGAAGACCATAGCAATGTTGTGTTCATTAGCCGCAGCTATCACTTCGTTATCACGCATAGAACCGCCTGGTTGAATAATGGCAGTTATGCCCGCTTCTGCCGCTGCATCTATGCCATCTCTAAAGGGGAAGAAAGCATCAGAGGCTAAAGCTGAACCTGGCACAACTAAGCCTTCATCAGCGGCTTTAATGCCAGCAATTTTAGCAGAATAAACACGACTCATTTGTCCTGCTCCCACACCAATGGTCTGGCCATTTTTGCAATATACAATGGCATTAGATTTTACAAATTTAGCGACTTTCCAAGCGAATAAGAGATCAGCTAATTCTTGTTCAGTAGGTTGACGCTGACTGACGATTTTAAGGTCGTCTAGCGATATTTCGCCGAAATCTTTGTCTTGAACTAAAAGTCCATCCGCAACCCGTTTGTAATCGAAGCTGGGTGTATTAAAAGTTGCCCATACACCGCAAGCCAATACGCGAATATTTTGTTTGGCTTCTAATGCGGCTAAGGCTGCTGGCGTTATAGTGGGTGCAATGATGACTTCAACAAATTGACGATTGATAATTTCAGTCGCGGTTTGTTCATCGAGTTCTTGATTAAAGGCGATAATGCCTCCGAAGGCTGAGGTCGGATCAGTTGCATAAGCTTTATCATAAGCATCTAAAAGACTATCAGCCTGAGCGACACCGCAAGGATTAGCATGTTTAACGATCACACAAGTCGGCTTGTCGTTAAAGGTTTTTACACATTCCAGTGCGGCATCTGCATCAACAATATTGTTGTAAGATAATTCTTTACCTTGATGCTGATGAGCGGCAGCAATCGTACCCGCAGCAGCTGCTTTTTCTCTATAAAAAGCCGCACTTTGATGAGGGTTCTCGCCATAACGCAGGGCTTGATTATGATAGAACTGTAAATTTAAGGTATCAGGAAAGGCCACGTCATTTAACTTGCCTAAGTAAGTAGCAATCGCAGTGTCATAACGAGCGGTGTGCTCAAAACTTTTTAGAGCCAGATTAAAACGAGTCTTTGCAGACAGCTTGTTATCAGCCTGTTTTAGTTCAGCTAAAATATTAGCGTAATCATCAGGATTAACAATGATAGCAACATCGGCATGATTTTTAGCAGCGGCGCGTATCATAGTGGGCCCACCGATATCGATATTTTCAATAGCGGTTTCAAAATCACACTTGGGGTTGGCAATGGTTTGTTCGAAGGGGTATAGATTAACTACCACCATATCAATAGGTTTAATGGCGTTTGCCGCCATAATGGCATCATCGATACCTCTACGACCTAAAATTCCACCATGTACTTTAGGATGTAAGGTTTTAACTCGGCCATCCATCATCTCTGGAAAGCCTGTGTAATCGGAAACTTCAGTGACAGGAATGTTATTTTCCATCAGCGTTTTAGCTGTACCACCGGTAGATAAAAGTTCGATGCCTAATTGATGTAATTCTCGGCAAAAATCGACGATACCAGATTTATCAGAAACGCTGATCAGTGCGCGAGTCATTAGTTTGTTCATGCAGACCTTATATGTGGGGTTGTGAAAATCAATTTGTAAGTTGAATTGACGTGCAGTTAAGAGATGCCGTATTGATCCAATTTCTTTCTTAATGTACTGCGACTTAAGCCCAATGCTTTGGCAGCTTTAGTTTGGTTATAGCCAGAGTGTTCTAAAGCAGTTTCTAACAAAGGTTTTTCAACTTCGCTAATAACCATGGCATGTAAGCCAACAGCATCATGACCACTCAGTTGAGAAAGATAAAGTTCGACTGTTTGTTTGACGTAAAGAGATAGCGGTAAAAGTAGAGCCTTTGTACTATCACTATTAATAATTTCATCATTATTTGATGATGCATTCATGGGCAAGCTGTTTTAGTGTAAGTGATTAAAGGCCGAATTAATCAGCGCCAATTGTCTTGTTGGAGTGATTGCTTGATTTAATTGGTATCGAGTTTCTACGCTGATAGTATCAAAATGTTTAAAATACCAGCCGATATGTTTTCGGGCTATTCTAACACCGCTGAGATCGCCATAGAAATTATATAGTTGCTCAAGGTGAATCAGCAAGGTGTTGTGTATGTCGCTAGTGCTTGGTTTATCAAGCTGTTTCCCCGTTTTAAGGAAATGATCTATTTGGCTAAATATCCACGGGTTTCCTTGAGCAGCACGACCGATCATGATGGCATCTGCGCCAGTGGTATCCAGTACATAACTTGCTTTTTGAGCGGAATCAATATCACCGTTGGCAATGATGGGAATGTTAACTGCTTGCTTAACCGCTTTTATGGTTTCATATTCAGCTTGCCCGTTAAATTTACAAGCTCTTGTACGTCCATGTAAGGTGAGTGCGGCTATACCTGAATTTTCTGCAATTTTGGCAATATCAACAGCGTTACGATTATGACTATCCCAGCCGGTGCGTATTTTTAAAGTAACTGGAATATCAACGGCATTGACGACAGCTTCTAATATTTTTTTTACTAGTGCTTCATCTCTTAATAAGGCTGAGCCTGCAGCAACTGAACAGACCTTTTTTGCTGGGCAGCCCATATTAATATCAATAATCTGTGCGCCACGTTCTGCGTTGTATCTTGCAGCATCAGCCATTTGTTCTGGATGGGTACCTAAAATTTGCACCGATCTCAGGCCCATTTCATCTTTGTGATCAGCTTTTAATAAAGTGCGTTTATGGTCTCGCAAAGCTGGATTAGAGGCGACCATTTCCGATACTGCTAAACCTGCACCCTGTTGTTTGCATAGTGATCTGAAAGGCAGATCACTAATCCCAGCCATGGGCGCTAGAATTAATTTATTTTCGAGTTGATAAGGACCAATTTTCATAAAAGACAAGGCATTAAGCTAAAAGTAAAATAGACTACCAATTTAAAACGGGACACTAGCTTAATCGTTCACTTTTAGACAGGGTTCTTTTAAGAGCAGACAAAAGGCAAAGGGCAAAAGGCAAAAGGCAAAAGGCAAAAGGCAAAAGGCAAAAGATTAAGCCTAGTATCTGCGCCGCCTTAAGTTGCTAGCCGTAAAATACATGACCTTATGCCTTGTGTCTTTTATCTAAATGTTATTTCTCGACGGATTCATTCCAAATGGGGTTGTCTCTGTCTTCCTCGTGTAATTTAACGGCATCTTCAGGATAAATATGCCAGAACGATTGGTCAATTTTGGCGTTACTGTAGCCTTCTTTCTTTTCATGAGTGAAAGGACACCACCAGTTTTCAACAATTTTAACAAGATAAGCATGCCACTCAAACACAGCAACACTCACTGGGCAATACCAAGTGCAGTTCAATATCCAATACAATTTTGATTGAGACAAGCTCATTTTAAAAGAGCCATGCATGGTAATTTGATTTTTCAAATCATAGCGATGACTACTTCTTTCAGGTAGAAATTCAGAAAATGTTTTAATGTTCTTTCCACCAATCATGCGTAAGTGATAATAAGTCATATAGGCACTTAGAAATACAAAAGGTAAAGTGAATATGGGTAAATAAACAAGAACTAGGCCTATTGCTCTTTGTAGAACAGGAACTTGTCTATGATTTTTACCGATTTCAGCTCGACCGTTACAGGAGTCACATGCTTTCATAGTTGATATATCCTCTATTTTGGTTAATTATTGTTATGATTTTAATTTTAATAGTCTTTTATTAAGAGCAGGTTAAATACTAAGCTGAGCTATAAAACAGTTTTACAATGATTAATTTATTTTATATTGGCTGTATTGATAGCTCAATGCTTTTATAAACTCGAAGAAACTGAGCAAAAAAATGTTTTCAAGTATTCTGTTTCTGGTGATGCAGGATCTATAGGGTGATCGGGACCTTGACCACCGCTGGCAAAAAATACCAAATGTCGATCTATATGCTTCCCTGACGAACGTAAGATTTCATGTAAATTTTCACGGCTAAGATGAAAAGAACAAGAGGCCGAAACCAAAATACCGTTTTTGGATAATACTTGGAGTGCTAAGTGGTTTAAGCGACGATAAGCTTCATAACCTTGTTTAAAATCTTTTTTGCGCTTAATGAGGGCAGGTGGATCGAGGACGATAATATCATAAAGCTGATTATCGAGGCGGGCTTGCTTTAGAAATTCGAAAACATCGCTACGCACAAAGTGCATTTTATCAGCCACCTGATTAAGTTCGGCATTTTCTTGAGCTAGAGTTAAAGCGCCTTCAGAGGCATCGACACAAGTTACCTCAGTTGCACCCGCCATTGCAGCAGGAATGCCCCAAGCGCCTGTGTAAGAAAATAAATCTAATACCCGTTGATCTTTAGCAATGCCTGCCACCGAGGCACGACTACTACGGTGATCGTAAAACCAGCCGGTTTTTTGACCATTGAGTATATCAATCCTAAACTGCGCTCCGTTTTCTTCTATAATTATTGAATCAGGTAGCTGGCCGTAGGCGATTTCAGACTCTAAACTTAAGCCTTCTAGCTGCCTTTGGCTGTTGTCATTTTTAAGTATGATGGCGGTGGGTTCAAATAACTCTATCAGCGCCGTCAGCAATGAATCTTTGCGTTGTTCTATGCCAGCCGTAGTTATTTGCACTGAAAATACCGAGCCAAAGCGGTCAATAACTAAACCGGGCAAGCCATCGCTTTCACCAAAAACTAAACGATAATAGGGTTTAGTAAAAAGTTTTTCACGTAAGATCAGTGCGGTCGTTAAGCGTTCCTTGAAAAAATTGCTGCCGCATTTAAGATTAGGTTTTCTTGACAGCAGTCGTGCGCAAATCAGTGCTTGTGGATTGACGTAAGCGGTTCCTAATACTTTGCCATCATCACTTTTAACTTGTGCAAGGTCGCCTGCTGAAAATTGTTCCAGGGGAGAGCGTTTGGTATCCACTTCATTGCTAAAAACCCAAAGATGTCCTTTGCGTAAGCGCTTGTCTTCGTTCTTTTTTAAATAGATTTCTGGTAGGGACATAGGTGTTTGAGTTTATATAGGGTTGATGGGGAAAGATTAAAGGCTAAAGGCTAAAGGCTAAAGGCTAAAGGCTAAAGGCTAAAGATTAAAGGCTGGTGTTCATTATTTTCCTTTCTCTTTGTAACGTAGGTATATACACAAGTAAAAAATATCATTTCCACGCAAGAACGATAACATTGTGGTGATATCCGTAGGGGCGTATTGCATACGCCCTTATAAAATAAGCTCTATAACTTTTATCGTTCCCACGCAGAGCGTCATTGCCATTAGGTTAAAGTTTTTGGTAGTGTATGGGAGTGGCTTTAGTCACGAATTCGTGGCTAAAGCCACTCCCTCTAAATACGGAATTCCTATTGCCTGGTGTTGTATTGTTAACGCTTGACACCTTCTAATCTGATCCAATCTTCTTGTTGTACTAAAGGACTGAAGATGATTTGATGTTGATAGGCATTGATAACGGATTCGGCTTGTTCGTGGAGGATGCCTGACAAAACTAACTGACCACCAGAAACCACTAGGGCGCAAATCTGTTCAGCCATATCAATTAAGGGTTTAGCTAAGATATTGGCTAAGACTATGTCTGCTTGAAAAGCTGTGAATTGTTCTGGCAGATAGGTTTTAATTTTATCTTCAACTTTATTCTTTAAAGCATTGCTTATCGTGGCTGTGATCGCTTGCGGATCAATATCCACAGCATGTGCCACTTTAGCATCTAGTAATACTGCAGCAACAGCCAGTATGCCAGAACCACAACCGTAATCGATGACGGTTTTGTTGCTTAGCTCATGACTGGCTAGCCACTCTAAACATAATGCCGTGGTCGGATGCGTGCCAGTGCCGAAAGCAAGGCCTGGATCCAGCGTTAGACAAACTGTGCCCGACTCATGCTGCTCTTGATCGGTTGGGCACACCCAAAGTCTATCGGCAAATTTCATCGGCTTATAATATTCCATCCAAGCACGTTCCCATTCTTGATCGGCAATGGCTTCATACGCCCAGTCATGCAAGTCATCGTGATTAAATTGCTTATAAACTTCAGACTTTATTAATTCGGGATCAGCATCCAATTCATAAAGTGCAATAACCTGCGTATTACTCCATATTTTGGTTTCACCGATAGCTGGTTCGTAGACGGGTTCGTCTTCGGCATCCATATAGGTAACGGATACCGCGCCTAGGTCGCTGAAAAAGTCTGCCAGTTGGGGAGCAATGTTTTCTTGGGTAATAACCGAAATTTGATGCCAGGCCATAGAGAGATGTGGTTTAGGATGGATAGTAGGTGAGGTTAGAGAGAGTAAGTCGCAGAGCTTACGGTTTTTAAAATGTAAGTATAACAATGCTGTATTGTCGAGGAGTTAAGCAAGCAATTTATCATAGTCGGCATGATTGCCAATCCAAAACCATTGCACACCTAAATCAACTGGAACACCAAGGGCGCGATACCCTAAGCTGACGCGCAATGCCGGTCGGGGTTTGCAACCCCGATCGAAACGTTTAGATGCACCCAAACGGCGCTATATAGCCAAAACCGGTGATCTTTCGAAGATAATTGCAATATCAAACGTTTGAGACGGGGTTATAAACCCCGTCTCGCGTGGGGAAAGTCCAATGTTATAGAGCTTATTTTATAAGGGCGTATGCAATACGCCCCTACGATCTTCACCACAATCTTATCGTTCGCGCGTGGGAATGCTAACAATTATTTGTATAGATACCTATGCCTTAAAACACAGAATCAAAAAACTAATAAATCCCTAGCTTCTTTTCCAAATAATGAATGTTTTGCTGACCTAGTCCAAAAGCGCTGTCATTCATAATATCTTGCTGTAGCGGGATATTGGTTTTAATGCCATCTATGATGATTTCACTCAGAGCTGTATTCATACGGGCAATAGCGCTTTTTCTATCTTCACCGTGAGCAATCAATTTGCCTATCATAGAGTCATAATAAGGCGGTACTTTATAGCCATTGTAGATATGAGTTTCACAACGAATACCAGGGCCACCTGGCATATGGAATTGATCAATAGTGCCAGGACAAGGCATGAAAGTCTTAGGGTCTTCAGCGTTTAAACGACATTCAATAGCATGGCCAGTAAAGGTCACTTGATCTTGGGTAATAGAGAGTGGTTCACCCGCAGCGATACGCAGTTGTTCTTTCACAATATCAAAACCAGTAATCATTTCAGTGACTGGATGTTCGACTTGTACGCGGGTATTCATTTCTATGAAATAGAATTCGCCTTTTTCATATAAGAACTCAAAGGTACCTGCGCCTAAATAACCAATATCGATACAGGCTTTAGCACAACGTTCACCGATGAGTTTACGTTGTTCTGGAGTAATACCAGGGGCTGGTGCTTCTTCTACAACTTTTTGATGGCGACGTTGCATAGAGCAATCACGTTCACCTAGGTGAATGGCATTGCCGTGCGAATCTGCCATGACTTGAAACTCAATGTGTCTAGGATCTTCCAGAAACTTTTCCATGTAAACGGTTGGATTGCCAAAGGCGCTACCTGCTTCGGCTTTAGTCATTGCGATAGAATTGATGAGCGCAGATTCAGTATGTACAGTACGCATACCTCTACCGCCACCACCACCTGCAGCTTTGATAATAACTGGATAGCCGATTTCCTTTGCCATCTTCAGGTTCTTTTGATCATCGTCTGATAACGGATCATTATTACCTGGAACACAGGGGATGCCAGCAGCCAACATGGCATTTTTAGCAGAAATTTTGTCGCCCATCATGCGAATGGTTTCGGCATTGGGGCCAATAAAGACAAAACCACTTTGCTTTACTTTTTCAGAAAAATCAGCGTTTTCGGATAAGAAACCATAGCCTGGGTGGATCGCTTCTGCATCAGTGACTTCAGCAGCGCTAATAATGGCTGGAATATTCAGATAGCTGTCTGCGGAAGAGGCGGGGCCTATACACACAGATTCATCGGCTAAGCGCACATGTTTAAGATCGCGATCGGCTTCTGAATGAACTGCGACGACTTTAATGCCTAATTCTCTGCAGGCACGAAGGATACGTAAAGCAATTTCGCCGCGATTGGCAATAACAATTTTATTGAACATGGGGGCCCCGTAGATTATTCAATGATGAATAAGGGTTGACCATATTCGACCGGTTCAGCGTTTTCAGCCAGTATTTTAGTAATAACACCACTTTTATCAGCTTCAATTTGATTAAGAATTTTCATGGCTTCAATGATACATAAAGTATCACCGGTGGTAACAGACTGACCTACTTCGACAAAAACTTTACTGCCGGGTGAGGCTGAACGATAAAAAGTACCTACCATTGGAGATTTAACTACATGTCCTGTGATTTTTTCTTCTTGTGAAGTAGTAGCTGGTGCTGCGCTTATTGCAGTAGGTGCTGCGCTAATAGGTGCGGGCGCATAAGCTACTTGAGTAGGTGCAGCAGAATAGCGACTAATACGAATTGACTCTTCACCTTCTTTAATTTCTAGTTCAGCAATGTCTGATTCTTCGATAATTTCGATGAGTTTTTTTATTTTTCTAATATCCATGGTTTATGGTCTCTCGGTTAATATCTGGGTGGCGGCGTTTAAGGCCAGTTCATATCCTATTGCTCCTAACCCACAAATAACGCCTTGAGCAATATCTGAGAAATAAGAGTGTTTTCTAAAAGGTTCACGTGCATGGACGTTTGATAAATGAACCTCTATAAAGGGAATTTTGGTTGCGAGTAAAGCATCTCGTATAGCCACGCTGGTATGGGTAAATGCAGCAGGGTTAATAATGATGAAATCTGTATGCTTTTTGTATGCTAGATGTATCAAGTCAATAATTTCATGCTCAGCATTGTTTTGATGAAAGTCGAGTTGATGATTTAATGCAGCGGCTTTATTTTCTAGCGAGTCGCGTATATCAGCGAGGGTTTTATGTCCATAAAGGCTAGGTTCACGGAGTCCCAATAGATTTAAGTTTGGACCATTTAAAACGGTAATCGACGCCATTTAGGTATTTAAGTCAGCTCAAGGATGATAACAGCCGATAATTTTACCGTTTTGTAATATTTTGTCCAGACATTCTGTTTTTAACAAAAGATAGCGACAGATTGTCGGCTATTAGTTGGCTTATCCCTCATTATTAAGTGCTGTGTTGTTTGCCACAAAATAGCCATACCAGAAAAGCCTATGCAAGTCATGAGTGTGAAGAAGTAGATATCGATCGTAATTTAGAGGTCGATCGTGCAGCTTCTACATACTTTATCCAACTACCTAATTTCACTAAGTTAATGGCAATGATCATTACGCCGCCCTCTTTTGCGCTCACAATTTAGTTTTTTACCTAGAAAACTAAGCTCAAAAAAACGCCATAGCTTACAAAACAAGCACCTAGTATAACGCTTTGATGACAGCTATTTGCTTAAAGCACAAATCAGTTGTTTCTTTTAAAAAACACTATATATTGTGTCTAAACTTTAAGTATCTAACTATATATGGGTATTCAAGAGCAGCAGCTCTACTAAATACCTACTAACAACTTTTACATTATTCACCTTCATTTATTAATCCTGAGACTCATAAAACTATGCCAGCACAACTTCACGTTATCGCTAATACTGTTACGGAAATTCCTTTCCAAGATGCCTCTATGGATATTTGGGATACAAAATACCGCTTAAAAAGCAAAGATGGCTTAGCGGTAGATGACTCTATTGATGAAACTTATCAAAGGGTTGCTAGGGCGCTATCAGATGTAGAAAAAGGTCGTGCCAAACAAGAACAATACTATAAAGAATTTCTCTGGGCTTTACGTCAAGGCGCTATTCCTGCTGGACGAATCGTTTCGAATGCCGGTGCACTCGATCATAAACCCGCGACATCTACTATTAATTGTACTGTATCAGGCACGATCGCCGATTCTATGGATGATATTCTTGGTAAAGTGCATGAAGCAGGTCTTACCTTAAAAGCCGGCTGCGGTATTGGTTATGAATTCTCTACCTTAAGACCAAAAGACGCTTATGTTTCTGGTGCAGGCGCTTATACCTCTGGACCACTGTCTTTCATGGATATCTATGACAAGATGTGTTTTACGGTTTCTTCTGCGGGTGGTCGTCGTGGCGCACAAATGGCCACTTTTGATATTGGACATCCTGACGTTATTGATTTTATTAGAGCCAAACGTGAAGATGGTCGTTTACGCCAATTCAACTTATCTTTGTTGATTACCGCTGAATTTATGCAAGCGGTTAAAGGCGATCTACCTTGGTCGCTGTCTTTTCCTGTCACTGAAAAGGAAGTTCTGGTCGATAAATTAGATTTAAATGACAGCCAAAAAATTATTTGGCGTGACCTTCCAGTTACTGAAGGTTATGTGCTTAATAGCGATGGCTTAGTGGCCTGTAAAGTATCTAAAACCTTACCTGCACGTCGCTTGTGGGACATCATTATGAGTTCCACTTACGATTATGCTGAGCCTGGTTTTATTTTAATCGACAAAGTCAACGAGATGAATAACAACTGGTTTTGCGAGAAAATTCGTGCGACCAATCCTTGTGGAGAACAGCCTTTACCGCCTTATGGTAGTTGTTTATTAGGCTCTATTAATCTAACTCGCTTTGTCAAAAAACCTTTTACCACTGACGCCTACTTTGATTGGGATACTTATCGTAAAGCCATCAAAATCTTTACACGTATGCTGGATAATGTCGTCGAAATTAACGGCCTGC
>CAIZMK010000013.1 GCA_903934035.1 uncultured Methylococcaceae bacterium | reverse complement strand
GAGCGTAAGCGAGAAAAGTGTTTCCGGCATAGGTGGCAATCCTGTGCCGGAAATCCTACTTCGTGCTCCGCTAGCACGGTCTTACTCCGTGCCAGCAGCGTTGGTCTATATTTGCCAACTAATGAGTTAGTTTAATGGCCCTTACAATTGATTGATCAACCGTAATTCCTGCGGATACGGCGACATATAATAAGAGTCTTCTATATAGGGGTCGGGGCTTTTACGGAAATGATGCTTGAGTAAGGTTATCGGCACGATTAAGGGAATATAGCCGTTACGGTAGCGTTCTATGATTTCGCATAGTTCGGCTTTATCGTCAGCGGTTAAGTCCTTTTTTAAATATCCTTGTATATGCTGTAAGACATTAACGTGATTCTTACGACTGGCGACTTTTTTAAGCGTTATCATAAGTTGAGAAATATACTGTTCTGCTATTTGTTCAATATTAGTTTTAGTAACACCCGCTAGGAGTTGCCCCATATCTCGATAATCATTATGACTCATAATGATCAGTTTATGGCGAGCATGAAATTGGGTTAAGGCGCTAGGTGTTAGTCCTGTTTCTAGCATTTCTTTCCAGCGGTAATAGACATAAACACGCTGAATAAAGTTTTCACGTAATCCAGCGTCACCCATTCTGCCTTCTTCTTCTGTAGGTAATAATGGGTTCAAGCGCATCATTTCTTGAGCATAAATGCCTACACCATCTTTATGAGATTGGTGTTGTTCATAAACTTTCACTCTTTCCATGCCGCAACTAGGAGAACCCTTTTTTAAAATATAACCGCATAAATTGGCATGTAAGTGCTTTTGTTTTTCTGCGTGATTACGTAATCGATCTGTTACATCAAATTCAGGATCTTTAACACCTACGCAGCGCACGGTCATCCCTGCTTTTATTAAATGTATGGTTGGACGTGGAGTGCCTAGACCAATTTCAACTTCAGGGCAAAAGGGATGGAATTCAAAGAACTCAGCTAGCGAACCGGTGATATAAGCATCTCGTTTATGCCCACCATCAAAACGGACATTTTGCCCAATTAAACAACTACTAATGCCGACAGGGATTTTTTTCATATTATAAAGAGTTGTGGTTGGGGTTAGGGATGATGGTTTAAGGTTTTTTGATCAACTAGCACCGAAACAAACTGACTCGCTTCTGAAATAGTGTGTTCCATAGCTAGTATGAGCTGCGAAATATCGATGCTGATTTCTATGAATTCATGTTGCAAGGCTGCGATGGCTCGGGCATTAAGATTATGTTTGAGGTAGAGTACCTGATCCTTGAAGGCTGTCAACACCGGATTAATACTGTTTTCAGCACGGCGCATCGCTTTAATCAGTCGAGCATAATTTTGTTTGGCGGCTTTTAATTGACGTTTACTGTGATTGCGTAAATTTCGATTGGTGTATTCATTGAGTTCGTTTTCCCACTCATTGAATAAAGCTTCACTGACTTGTTCTATCGCTCTGATTCGATGGCTGACCTGTTCCGATTTTGAACAACAAAACTGATATTGTCTGTTGAGTAGATTATATCTATGTTCAAGACTTGATTCGTTAACGCTGACTAAGTTTTTAAAGCGTTCTAGGGCATCCTGAAACTCGTCTCTAGTTTCTTGTAGGCTAGTACAGGTTTGCTCAACTTGATAAATAATCTGCTCGCGCTTATGTTCGCCTATGGATTCTTTGGCGCTGTAATAGACCGTACGTATTTTTTTGGAGAAAAAACCGCTGATTAAAGATAGCGCACTTGAGGCTTTACGAGATTCTGGCATGAGCGTGTTGAGGACGGTGTAGGCATTAGTCGATGATCACTGCAGTTCAATAGGGTTTAAGCGCTGTTCTTGTTGAACGCTATTTTGAATATTGCTGTTAATCGTTGCATCTGCCATCGCTTGAAATGATGTTGATATATCGGTCAACATGAAAAAATTTGGGGTCAAACAGCTTTAACATTTGCTCATCATTTTATAGATTGATAAATAAAGTATTTTTTACAGGGTTGCTTTTATTGATCCTCCACCCAGTTCCACCATCTAATCGACGGATGTACTGGGCGAATTAATTCGCCCAGTACATTCTTATGAACTACCGGTATCATGCTGTTTTTTAATGTTGTAGATAGCTATGTTGTTAAGCCGGAGGTTGGTAGCCTACTTAATTAAGCAAACGGATGTTCCAAAATGATGGTTTCATCTCTTTCTGGGCCAGTTGAAATGATGGTGATTTTAACACCCACTAGTTCTTCTAAACGCTTGATATAAGTTTTAGCATTATCAGGTAAGTCATTAAAATCGGTGATGCCAGCGGTAGTAGCTTCCCAGCCGGGCATTTCTTCAATAATGGCTTGGCATTGTTCATACTGATCAGCACCTAAAGGCGCTGTTTCAGTGATTTCGTCATGTAAACGGTAAGCAGTACAAATGCCAATTTTTTCAAGTCCGTCTAGTACATCGAGTTTAGTTAAACAAATACCACTTAAGCTGTTGAGCTTGGCTGATTTCCGCATAGCAACTGCATCAAACCAACCGGTACGACGTTTACGTCCAGTAGTTGCACCAAACTCATGACCTTTAACGCCTAAGTGATCGCCATTAGCATCATGCAGTTCGGATGGAAAAGGTCCATTGCCTACGCGAGTAGAATAGGCTTTAGTAATGCCTAACACATAGTCAAAATCTAGTGGTCCTAAGCCACTACCTGTTGCAGCACCACCTGCAGTCGTGCTTGATGAGGTCACATAAGGAAAAGTACCATGATCTATATCTAATAAGGCACCTTGTGCACCTTCAAATAATAAGTTTTTTCCTTCTGCTTGATAGCTGTATAGCGTTTCGCTTACATCAGTCAACATAGGCTTAATGTGTTCACCTAGGCGTAACATCTCAGCTAAAGTCTGCTCATAATTGACGGCATCCGTGTCGTAATAATTCGTGAGCATGAAGTTATGATAATCCAATAGTTCTTTAAGTTTTTCAGCAAAACTTTCAGCGTTTAGTAGGTCTCCAGCGCGTAAGCCACGACGACCGGCTTTATCTTCATAAGCAGGGCCAATACCACGACCTGTAGTGCCAATGGCTTTGCCGCCGCGTGCTTTTTCGCGCGCTTGGTCAATAGCGACATGTACCGGTAAAATTAAGGTACAGGCTTCACTGATTAATAAACGGTTTCGAACGGAAATGCCGGCTTTTTCAAGAAACTCAATTTCTTCCATTAAGGCATTCGGTGATAAAACCACGCCGTTGCCAATCATACATTGCACATTATCTCTAAGGATGCCTGATGGAATTAGATGCAAAACGGTTTTTTCACCACGAATAACCAAGGTATGTCCTGCATTATGTCCGCCTTGAAAGCGAACAACTGCCTGCACTTCCTCGGTTAGCAAATCAACCAATTTTCCTTTTCCTTCGTCACCCCATTGAGTGCCGATGATAATGACATTTTTTCCCATAATTATTCCAAGCTTAAGCTAAAGGTCTTACGACCCAATTTTGATTATCGTATTCTAAAATGGAGTTGCACGCTAAGTCTGCTGCGCTTCCAGTTTGTCCAGGTAATTGTTGAACGACAGCGCGTTGTTGGGCGCGTAAATCTCGTATTTTTTCAGTAAGAGCGCTATCTTCATTATAAGGTGCAAAGATAAGTTCAGCTTGAACTGAAGGAGTTGCAGGTTTATTAAGTGACGATAATAACTTTAAATCTGCACTAAAGCCTGTCGCTGGTCTGGCACGTCCGAAGATAGCGCCGATGTTATCATATCGACCGCCGCGAGCAATTTCTCTGCCTACCGAAGGTATAAAAGCGGCAAAAACCACGCCGGTATGATAATGATAGCCACGCAATTCTGCTAAGTCGAAACTAATAGCGAGCGATGGAAAATGACGAGCTAGATTGTCGGCAATGCCAACTAAATCAGCTAATGCCGTTTTAACCTCATCATTAGCTTTTGAAAATACCGATTGCGCTTTAGCAATAATGTCTTTATTTCCATTTAGTTCCGGTAGTTTTAAGAACATGCTTTTAAGATCGCTATTGATATTGTAGCTAGTCATTAACTCCGCAAGTTCAGTGCGGGCTTTGCGTTGCAATATATCAAATAATTCACTTTCTTGCTGCGCTGTTAATTCTGCTTGTTTTGATAAGGCACGATAAATACCGACATGCCCTAAGTCTAAATGCACATTTTGTAAGCCTGTAATAGCCAGCATTTCAAGCATCAGCCGAATGACTTCGATATCGCTTTCTATTCCTGCATGGCCATAAAGTTCTGCGCCCAGTTGCATAGGGCTACGTGTTTTCTCTAGCGGGTCACCGCGAGTATGTAAAATTGTTCCTGCATAGCATAAGCGTGTTGGCCACTCGTGCTTGATATTATGAGCGTCCATTCGAGCAACTTGAGGAGTCATGTCGGCTCTAATGCCTAACATTTTTCCGCTAATTTGATCAGTGAGCTTAAAGGTTTGTAAGTCTAGATCATGACCAGAACCGGTCAATAAGGAGTCTAAAAAATCAATGAAGGGTGGGATGACTAAGTCATAGCCCCAACAGCTAAATAACTTTAATAATCTACTGCGTAATTGCTCTAGATGTTTAGCTTCTGCCGGTAGTATTTCATCTATACCATCAGGTAAAAGCCAGGAATCTTTTTGTTGCATGTTTTGTATGTCCACTCAAACAAAACGCCCCGCAAGCGGAGCGTTTTAATAGTCTTAACGTAGCAGGGTAAAGAAACTACCCTGTTTACGGTTATTTTTGTTTCTTAAAATACTGAAAGAAATCTGAATCAGGATCGAGTAGCATAACGCTAGAACTTGAAAAAGTCTTCTTGTAAGCATTTAAACTGCGATAAAAAGTAAAGAATCCGGTGTCTGCGCCATAAGCTTTGGCGTAGATTTCAGCTGAAATAGCATCACCTTCACCGCGTAATATTTCAGCATCACGAAATGAGTTCGCTAATGTTACAACACGCTGTCTGTCTGCATCCGCACGAATTCTTTCTGCAGCTTCTGAACCTTGTGAGCGGAATTCTCTGGCAACTCGTTCACGTTCAGCTTCCATTCTACGAAAAACAGAACTACTGACTTCTGGAGGTAAGTCGATACGCATGACTTGAACGTCAACAATTTCCATACCTAAAGCCGCAGCCACTTCTTTAGAGTTGTTGGTTAAAATCTCGCGGATAGCACTACGGTCAGTCGAAATCAGTTGTTTGATATTACGTTTACTAAACTCACTACGGAAAGCATCTTTAATAATCTGATCTAAACGTAAATTTGCTTGATCAATATCGCCAGCCACTGTGGTGTAAAATGTGCTGACATTACCAATACGCCATTTAACAAAGGAGTCAACGATGACGTTTTTCTTTTCAGCTGTTAAAAAGCGTTCAGGTTTTGCATCCATCGTTTGTATGCGAGCATCAAACTTCTTAACATTGTTAATGAAAGGCAATTTAAAGTGAATACCCGGTTCATAATCATTTTTGACGATTTCACCAAGTCTAAATTTAATGGCTTTTTCTGTTTGATTAACGGTAAATACCGACGTAGACACCAACAGCAATAATGCCGCTAGGCCGATTAAAACTTTATTGACTGTCATTGACGTCCCCTCGCTTCACGTACGCGCGTCACTGGATGTTCAACGATGGGTTGTTCCTGAGTGACGACTGGTTGAGACTGTGGTTGATCACTGCTACCCGTGCTTGAGGGTGTGGATGAAGGTACCGTTGGTTGGCGTTGTGTTATCATTTTATCTAAGGGTAGATAAACCATGTTGTTCCCGCTTTTAGCGTCAACCATGACGGTATTAGTGCCTGACAAAACGGTTTCCATAGATTCTATGTAAAGACGTTTGCGAGTCACATCCGGAGCTTTGCTGTATTCAGCTAACAGTTTTGTAAATCGACTTGATTCACCTTCTGCTTGCGCAATCACTTGCTCTTTGTAACCTTCGGCTTCTTGCATTTTTCTAGCTGCAGCGCCTCGAGCTTTAGGTACTACATCGTTTGAATAGGCCTCTGCTTCGTTGATTAAACGTTGCTGATCTTCACGGGCTTTAATCGCATCTTCGAAGGAGCTTTGCACTTGTTCAGGTGGTTGTGCATCTTGTAGGTTGACGCTGGTGATTTGTATACCTGATTGATAGCTATCCATCACATCTTGGATTTCTTTTTTAATTAAGGTAACAATTTCACTACGGCCTTCGGTTAACACAAAGTCCATTGCGCTGCTACCCACTACGCCGCGCAAAGCACTTTCAGTGACTTGTTTTAAGGTGAAGGCAGGATTAACGACATTAAATATGAATTGTTTAGCATCTTTAACTTGGTATTGAACTGCTAGCCTTACATCAACATAGTTTTCGTCTTTAGTTAGCATTAATGCTTCTTTCGGAACAGAACCATTAACCTGATCGCTGCCACCGCTACGGTAACCTACTTCTATGAAGCGTTGTTGTTTTACATTGACGATATCTACCCGCTCAATAGGGCTCGGTAAATGCCAATTTAAACCAGATTGCGTGGTGTTGATGTATTCACCAAAGCGAGTTTCTACACCATGGTTTCCTTCGTCAACGATATAAAAGCCACTTAAACCCCAAATGATCAGTGCGCCTCCAGCCAAAAAGCCTAGGCTTTTCATAGAGGTTCCTGATGAAAATGGACTTGGTGAATCGTCATTATCTGAGTTGTTGTTACCACCCAGAAATTTTGTTAATTTTTCTTGTATGGAACGTATAGCCTCCTCTAAATCAGGAGGTCCTTTTTGGTCACCTTGACCACTCCATGGGTCTTTTTTATCGTTGCCAGGCTCATTCCAAGACATGCTTATGCTCCGTTTGGATTATTAAGTTAATTATCACGAGAGGGTTTGGTGGGTATTCTATATCAAATCTCTTAAAAGGCGAAAACCACAACTGATAGACTTGAAGTTAGGAAAGCTTGTTTCTTCTTTTATAGTCTGGTGCAATGCTTCTACCGTCAGCTATAGTTTCAGTTTTTACCTCTTTTAACAGGCCTAAGTGCCTAGCATCAATTTCAATAACTAGTTCATAAGCACCGAAGTCATTAATATGCTCGTTAATTATTTTTGCGCAAGTAAATAATTTAGCTTTGACGCTACCTTGATCAGGACGTAAATAACAGCGTATTTTTACTTTGGTTGACGAAAAAAGCTCCGCTAAAACCTCAAAAAGCAGTTCTATTCCTAGACCGGTTTCAGCCGATAGCCAAACACGAATAGCGTTGCCAGATTCGTCTCTATCAATATGCGGTTGAATATTTTCTAATAAATCAATCTTATTATAGATTTCAATTTGCCTGATTTTATCGGCATCTATGTCTTCTAATACTTGATTGACTTGGTTAATAATCTCCTCTCGGTCTTCACTGTTTGCATCAATCACATGCAGTAGTAAATCAGCTTCACTCGCTTCTTGCAGTGTTGATTTGAATGCTGCTACCAATTCATGTGGTAAGTGGCGAATAAAACCTACCGTATCTGCCAAGACAATTTCACTGCTATTAGGTAACTGACAGCTACGTAAGGTTGGGTCGAGAGTGGCAAAGAGCTGATCCGCCGCATAAATATCAGCACCTGTTAAGGTGTTAAATAACGTTGATTTTCCAGCATTGGTATACCCGACCAATGAAATGGAAGGAATTTCAGCTTTTTTACGTTTGCTGCGACCTTGATGCCTTTGTTTTTCAACTTTATCTAAACGTTGCTGAATTTGTTTAATACGCAAGCCTAATAAGCGTCTGTCAGTTTCTAATTGTGTTTCACCCGGGCCGCGCAAGCCTATCCCGCCCTTTTGGCGCTCTAAATGGGTCCAGCCTCTGACTAAGCGAGTTGATAAATGTTTAAGTTGCGCAAGTTCAACTTGAAGCTTACCTTCAAAAGATTGTGCGCGTTGTGCAAATATATCTAGGATTAAGCCGTTCCTGTCAACTACTCGAACGCCTAAGTATTCTTCAAGATTTCTTTCTTGGCTAGGTGCGAGTGGATGATTAAATAAAACGACGTCTGCCTCATAGGTTTCAATGGTAGCTTTTAACTCCTCTAGCTTACCTTTGCCTACAAAATATTTTGAATCAGGACGTTTGCGACTGCCAGTGATGACAAATACAGGGTCAGTTCCAGCTGATTTAGCCAGTTCTTTTAATTCTAAAAGATCTTCCTGCCCAGAACGAAAAGTGAGATGAACAAGTATGGCGCGTTCACCCGAATCGGGACGATCAAACAATAAAATACTCCATTAAATTAGGGTGTAAAGATGCTGTGGGCTTTATGACTTATTGTTCTTCTTCGGGGGCGCTAGTTTCATCGCGTGTCATTTTGACGCTCTTGCTAGGAACTATCGTTGATATGGCGTGTTTATAAACCATTTGACTGATAGTGTTTTTTAGCATGATCACATACTGATCAAATGAGTCGACTTTACCTTGTAGTTTAATACCATTAACAAGAAAAATTGACACTGGGGTATGTTCTTTTCTGAGGGTATTTAGGAAGTTATCCTGTAAATTTTGACCTTTGGACATTTGACTGCTCCTTGTTGTTCTAATTAAATTCTTCTTAAAGATAACTGCAATTTCCAGTTAATACAAATTAAACGGGTTTAGTCAGTTTCTGTTGCTCTTATTCTATCAATAGATGTAGTGAGTCGCTGCTATTTTATGTGAGTTATTTTTAATTTAACGATTAAGCGTCGGAAATCTTCATCAGATAGTGTGTCATTTAATATTAAATGAGAATGTTTTTCTTGTGTAGTCTTTATTGATAGCAAACAACTTTTTTTGTAATGTAAAAAAATAGCAAAGGGAGTGACGACGGTAGAGTTTAAAATTTCGATGGCTGCTAAGTCATGATCTTTTGATATTTGCCATCCAATAGTATCAGTATACTTAATAGTAAGCTGATTATTTTTTGAATGCTTTAGTGTTATCCAGCCTTGTAAACACGTTCCTATAATGAGTATTGATTTAAAAACTAAGCTTAGATCATTAGCTAGGCTAGCACCTAAAGCTAAGGCATGAATTAAAAGTACTAAGGCTTTTAATTGTTGGGAAGGTTTAATTCTCAACAATAGTGCGGGCTCAGGGTGTTGTGGCATCGTATGGATTTTAATGTTTATCTAGTTAGCTAATGTTATGCAGCCATTCAGCGATTTATAAAAAAACAAGGACTCAGCTCGCTATCGCGACGGTTTTTCAAATCGCGGCATCGATGCTGCGCCCCTACGGGCTGATCCCAACAAAAACCTGCGGTGCTCGGCGCGGAAAACGAGACCAAAACGACATTGCTGCCTAATGTTAGCAATCAAGTAAATCGTATACTGTCGATTAAAGTTGTCTTTAAGATTTAAGTTTAGTTAAGTTTATTTTAATCAGCTGCTTTTCGCCTCTGATCTTGACTTGCTATATAATCAACCCCTATTTTAAAACTGACGTTGCTATTATGAATCCCAATTGGAAAAACTTTCTACTCAGTCAACATGCGCACTTCGAAGGCGATGTGACGATTACATTTGCAGCTAGTTTAGCGCATAACGACAAAGTGCTGTGTCCTTTGTTTCATTTTGGTGTCTTGACCGTAAGTGGTGCAGATGCGGGGCGTTTATTGCAGGGACAAATAACCTGTGATGTTAATGACTTAACCGAAATGAAGAGTAGTTTAGGTGCTTTATGTAATCCTAAGGGTAGGGTTATAACAACTTTTTTATTAATTAAGAAGGCTGATGTGTTCTTAATGATTTTGCCGGTAGCTTTGTTAGAGGCGGTTAAAAAAAGATTACAAATGTACATATTAAGGTCGGCGGTTAGTATTGCAGACAGTACTGAGCATTATTGTTTGATGGGTTTGAGTTCTTCGGCATTAGCTACTGAAGCTTTTATGCATACTCAGCAACAAGACATCATTAGTATTCAATTTTCCTCTACAAAAAATCGACAGCTCATTATTGCAGAAACCGAGCCGGCCATTGCTTACTGGACTAAGCAACTTGCGATGGGCTTTCAAGCTGAGAACTCCGAACATTGGCGCTATCTTGATATGTTGGACGGTATTCCTTGGCTGAGCATTGAAACCTCTGAAGAATTTATTCCGCAGATGCTTAATTTAGATCAGTTAGGTGGGGTCAGCTTTACTAAAGGCTGTTATACCGGTCAGGAAATTGTTGCGCGTACTCATTATTTGGGTAAAGCTAAAAGAGCACTGTTCTTGGCTGAATGTGAGATACCTAATGCACCGTTAGCTAATGAAATTATTATCGATGGCACTAGTGCTGATGGGCAGTCACTAGGTCGAGTGTTATATGCCCAATACAGTGGTGCGCGCTATCAAGTTGAGAGTGATTTGTGTAAGTTATTACTGGTGTTACCTGTAGCTGATGAAAGCCTAGCTCATCTAAAATTAAAAGAAGCGCCTCAGTTTGCTATTACTATCAATAGGAGTTAGTTATGAATACTTCAGCAGGTTTAGCTTTTCGTCGTTTAGGCATACTCACTATTTTTGCTGTTTACTGCGTGATACTAGCAGGAGGAATCGTTAGGGCTTCGGGTGCGGGTATGGGTTGTCCTGATTGGCCGACTTGTTTTGGGCAATGGATACCTCCGACCGAGGAAACGCAGCTGCCACCTAATTACCATGAGATTTATGCACAGCGCGGCTACGAGAATACTCAATTTAATCCAGTTAAGACGTGGACTGAATATACCAATCGTTTACTGGGGGTCAGTATTGGTTTTTTGATTTTTTTAACGGCTTGGTCATCACGTATTTATCGAAAAACGGATAAAAGCATCTTTTATCTTTCTTTAAGTAGTTTTTTTCTGGTCGGATTGCAAGGCTGGCTAGGCGCGCATGTGGTTGCGAGTAATTTAAAGCCTTATATGATTACTGCTCACATGTTGTTGGCCTTGGTTATTGTGGCCTTATTGATTTATACCATCACTAGGTCGCAGCATGAATCCTTACGTCAGCTTGATACCGGTGATTTGCCTGCCAAATTTAAGAAAGTTTTATGGGCTGCGATGCTCATGACTTTAGTACAGATTTCTATGGGTACTCAGGTGAGAGAGGCGGTTGATGTCATTGCACACGCTAATATAGAGCGCCAGTTTTGGCGTGATGATTTTCCGATTATTTTTTATATACACCGGTCTTTTTCATCTATTATTCTGTTTACTAATCTATGGTTAGCGCGAAAGCTTTATCTTGCGGTTGATAAAAATAGCTTATTGTTTCGTACCGGTTTTGCCATGATCGCCTTGGTCGTTTTAGCGATAGTGGCGGGTATCAGTTTAGATCGATTAGGCGTGCCAGCGCTAGTGCAGCCCTTGCATTTGCTCTTGGCTAGTTTGATATTTGGAGTGCAATTCTTTCTTTACCAGAGTTTAAGTTACGCTAAGCAATCGATAGCGTAGTTGGAGTAAAGCAGCTTTAGCTGTTTTAAAGTGCAATAGCTGAAGAGACTGTGAAAGTATTCTTTTTATTTCCCCTCTTTAGCAAAGAGGGGATGGGGGAGGTTTGGTCTATTAAAAATAATTATTAAATATTGGTAGTCTATAACACAAAAATCCCCCTCGATCCCCCTTTTACAAAGGGGGAAGCTAAAATCATAATACTTACACAGTCTCTGAAGCTATTGCGCTCCAGCTAATGATGATGCTAAGGCTGTTTTAGATAGCTTGCTTAATTCGTGCTAAAGCATTTTCCAAATTAGCCATGCTAGTCGCTATAGAAATTCTAATATGACCGTCAGTTCCAAAAGCTGAACCTGGAACTAAAGCCACGCCAGCTTTTTCGATTAAGTAATCAGAAAACTCCAAATCGTTGTTAATGCCGTCCAAGCGAGCTATAAGTTTTTCTATATTGGGGAAAACATAGAAGGTGCCGTCGGTTTCTAAGCACTCAACACCATCGATACTGTTCAGTTCTGCGACCACATAATCATGGCGTTTTTTAAACTCTACGCACATATCACTAATAAAGCTTTGATCGCCCGTTAAAGCGGCTTCGGCAGCATATTGTGAGATAGACGTTGGATTAGAGGTGCTTTGTGATTGAATAGTGCACATGGCTTCAATCAAATCAGCAGGGCCTGCGGCATAACCAATACGCCAGCCGGTCATAGAATAGGCTTTAGATACGCCATTCATGACCACAGTACGGTCATAAAACTCGGGATGTGCGTTTAAGATATTAACAAATGAGCCTTGATTCCATAAGATATGTTCGTACATATCATCGGTGGCGATAATAATATTAGGGAAATCTGTTAATACATCACCCAATGCTTTAAGTTCGTCTAAGCTATAAGCGACACCAGAAGGGTTGGAAGGGCTGTTGATAAAAATTAAACGAGTCTTATCGGTAATGGCTGCGCGTAGTTGCTCAGGTGAAATTTTAAAATGCTGCGCTTGAGTGGTTTCGATAATAACGGGTACACCGTCTGCTAACAACACCATGTCAGGATAAGAAACCCAGAAAGGTGCCGGTATAATAACTTCGTCACCTGCATTTAATAAGGCTTGAGTTAGGTTGAAAGAGCTTTGTTTACCGCCGCAGGATACTAAAATTTGTTTAGGCTGATAATCTAGGCCATTATCTTGTTTAAATTTTGCGATAATAGCTTTCTTTAAACTAGCTGTGCCATCAACAGCAGTATATTTAGTAAAACCGCTATCCATAGCCTTAACGGCAGCGGCTTTAATATGATCGGGGGTATCAAAATCAGGTTCACCCGCACCTAAGCCGATAATATCTTTACCTGCGGCGCGCATTTGAGCGGCTCTGGCAGTAATGGCTAGGGTAGGGGATGGTTTTACCGCGAGGACTCTATTAGAAAGTGTTATGCTCATGTTCTACTGGATAAGATTATTAATTAAATTCTTGCGATTATACGCTATGTGTGGACTTGCTAAAAACCCGATATTAAAAAATGATTTTATTGTTGCTGCATTCTGTGCTCATCGTTATGCGCAATTGTTTTATAAGGGTGTTGATTTTGTAAGTCGGGTTAGCGATAGCGACTCTGAAAGTATTTTTTTATTCCCCCTCTTTAGCAAAGAGGGGGTTAGCGGAGATTGGGTCTATTAAAAAATGATTATTAAATATCAGTGATCTATAATTTAATAAAATCCCCCTCGATCCCCCTTTTACAAAGGGGGAAGTCAAAATTGATAATACTTTCACAGTCTCGATAGCGTAACTCGACCTACGTGACTTCGAATATGATATGAATAAGAAATTAAGTGAAAAAACAATTTAAACTCCATAGTAAATTTAAGCCTGCAGGTGACCAACCTACTGCTATTAAAGCTTTAGTTGAAGGCTTAGGTGATGGTGAGGTGCACCAGACTTTGCTAGGCGTTACCGGTTCGGGTAAGACCTTTACCATCGCTAATGTGATTAATGAAACCCAGCGTCCCGCGATGATTATGGCGCCTAATAAAACACTTGCTGCGCAATTATATGGAGAAATGAAAGAGTTTTTTCCAGAAAACAGCGTGGAGTATTTTGTTTCCTATTACGACTATTATCAGCCAGAAGCTTATGTGCCGGCCTCTGATACCTTTATAGATAAAGATGCTGCCATTAACGAGCATATCGAACAGATGCGTTTGTCGGCCACTAAAGCCTTAATTGAACGACCAGACTCTATCGTAGTAGCAACGGTTTCGGCCATTTATGGTTTGGGCGAGCCAGAATCTTACTTCCAAATGGTCTTGCATTTAGTTAAAGGTGATTTGATTAATCAGCGTACTTTATTGCGCCGTTTGGCGGAAATGCAATATACCCGTAACGATACCGAATTACGCCGTGCAACTTATCGAGTGCGTGGTGAGGTGATTGATATTTTTCCTGCTGAGTCTGAAAGTGCGGCTTTAAGAGTAGAGTTATTCGATGATGAGCTCGAGCGCTTATCTTTGTTTGATCCCTTAACGGGTGAGATTTTACAACGTTTGGCACGTTACACTGTTTATCCTAAGAGTCATTATGTCACGCCTAGGGAGCAATTATTATCCGCTGTCGAATCGATCAAGATAGAGCTTAAAGAGCGCCTTAAACAATTACGGTCACTCGATAAATTAGTAGAAGCGCAACGCTTGGAGCAGCGTACTTTGTTTGATATTGAAATGATCTTAGAGGTAGGATACTGCTCAGGTATAGAAAATTATTCTCGATATTTGTCAGGGCGAGCAGCAGGGGAGTCACCGCCCACTATGTTTGATTATTTACCGGATGATGCCTTGGTGATTGTTGATGAAAGTCATGTCACGGTTCCACAAATAGGCGCGATGTTTAAAGGCGATCGCTCGCGTAAAGAAACGCTAGTCGAATATGGCTTTAGGCTACCTTCTGCGCTCGATAATCGACCTTTAACCTTTGCTGAATTTGAAGCTAAATCACCGCAGCGTATTTATGTGTCTGCCACACCAGGGCCTTATGAGCGAGAGCACTCGGGTGTTTTTGCCGAGCAAGTGGTTAGGCCAACCGGTTTGTTAGATCCTATCGTTGAAGTGCGCCCGGCCACTACACAGGTAGATGATTTGCTATCAGAGATCAATTTACGTGTCAGTGTTAAAGAGCGGGTCTTGGTGACTACTTTAACTAAGCGGATGTCCGAAGATTTAACCGAATACTTGTCAGAGCATGGTGTGAAGGTACGTTATTTACATTCGGATATTGATACCGTAGAGCGCGTTGAGATTATTCGCGATTTACGCTTAGGCCAGTTTGATGTATTAGTGGGTATCAACCTGTTACGAGAAGGTTTAGATATTCCTGAGGTTTCTTTGGTCGCGATACTCGATGCTGATAAAGAAGGGTTTCTGCGTTCGGTCGTTTCCTTGGTGCAAACCATAGGTCGTGCCGCTAGAAATGCACAGGGTAAAGCCATTTTGTATGGCGATAAAATCACTAAGTCTATGCAACAAGCTATAGATGAAACTGAGCGGCGTCGAGAAAAACAGCATTTATTTAATATAGAACATCAGATTAAGCCAAAGACTATTTTTAAGTCTATTACCGATATTCTTGAGGTTGCTATTCCCGGCTCAGGTCTGCCTGGTAATGTTAAAAATCAGAATAAAGCCGCAGAGCCGACTGCAGACTATAAAAGTATGAATCCCAAACAGTTGGGTAAAAAGCTCAAGCAATTAGAAGATGAGATGTATCGCTATGCAAAAAACCTAGAGTTTGAAAAGGCGGCAAGTGTTCGTGATGAAATACGCTTATTACAAGAACAAAGTTTGGTTTAAATGTTGTTATTGAAGTGTAAAATTTATTGACACTTTTTCTAGTGCTAGCGATGAATATCATCATGTAATTTATTTGGTAGTTGTAAAGAAATTTGACAGTTATTAATTGTTGCATAAGTCATCGCATAAAATAAGATTGAATTATAGGGAACCGCCAATAGTTAAGGGCTTTTAGTCTGAGGAAGTGGCTAAAGAGATTGTGAAAGTATTAATAATGAATGCTTTTGATATAGATCCTCCTCTGGCAAGGGAAGGGTTTTGGTTACTATCCTCATTTAAAGGATAGGAAAAAAGCGTTTTACCTGTAGGGGCGACAGATTCGCCCTGTATCATGGAATATTCGATTAGTGGGCGAATCTGTCGCCCCTACAAAAGCAAACTGAACTCCACTAATTGTGGGTAATAACCCAGTACGAGGAAAGTGCAAAAACTTTTGCAACGATTAATATAATAATTATATGGCCAGCTAAAAAGCCTCTTAAAAGGCTTTTTAGTGGCAGTAAAAATTGAATGGCAAAAGGTTTTATAGCACTACGCCATTATTACTTGATCACGTTTGTTATGACGATGCCTATAAGCTAAGCCTATAAACCCAAGTCCAAGCATCAGTAAAGTTGCTGGTTCAGGGACTTGGTATCGACCATTGTAGCTACCATCTGCGGTTGCATAACCGGTAGGTGTCGCAGAGAAGCTATATACATATTGGCTGTTGCCATTAATGGTTACTTTCACAGCCTCGCTAGCTTGGGCATTCGGTGGAGCAATTGCTCCCGATCCGGCAAACAAGGTATTAAGGTAATTGTAAGGATGGAGTATGCCATCTTGCCCTACTATAATCTGACCATTAACTAGATTGATAGTAGCAATGCTGGGGTCGCTGACTAGTTGCCAAACATTAATCCCAGGTGCGACCTGATGAGTAAGAAAGTAATTGGTCGCTGCAAGTAATTGTGGTGCAGTTAGGGTTATACCTACAGAGTTGCCTGCCGCTGTAATGTAACTATGCACTAACGCGTTGCTGTTATTGGTCCAATCGGCCAGTAAAAGATTACTAAGGGTTGCAACGGCTCCGCCATTAAAAGTAACCTCCATTGTAGTTAGTACGCCAGGTGCAGAGGGAGTGCCTAATTGTACGTTACCCTGCATGTTGTTAATTAAAATATCTTTTACATTGGCTAAGTCAGATGTCACAGGCACTAAAAGCCCTGGTGTTGTTGTTACTTCAAAAACTTTGTAGCTGCCGCCAGCTATGCTTATGTCACATATATTTGTTGTACATGTAGAGAAAGAAAAAGCTTGTACGCCTATGGGTGCTAACAAGGCTATCGAGGTAAATAATGTTGCTATTAATTTTAATTTCATGACGTCACACTCGCTATAAGAAATAAATTTGAACTGATGATATGGCTAGGTTAGAAGCTGAAAACTAATGACTTAGCCTGATTAGCTTATTAGTGCTAACCCTGGCATACATTAAGCAATTATCAGGCCCATTGTTTGTTTTAAAAGTTGTGATGTGTTTTTTTATTATAGTTCATGTGCTTATATGCATTATTTGTTGCGGTTTGTGTTGGCGGGTATGTTGTAGAGATAATAAATAAATCAAGCTGTAAAAAAATCTGACGCTTTGAAGTAGGGCAGGGTTAATTGCTGATGTTAAGGTTATTTGTAGGTTGGGTTAGCGCTAGAGACTGTGAAAGTATTATGATTTTAGCTTCCCCCTTTGT
>CAIZMK010000012.1 GCA_903934035.1 uncultured Methylococcaceae bacterium | reverse complement strand
ATTATACCGATAAAAAAATAATTAATTCAATCAGTTTAGTGATTAAACAATTTTAATTTGCATAGATTATTTTAATCAATATACCTATGTTAAAGCTGTTCAATAAATCTATTAACTGCATCTGGTATTTTTTGCGTATTACCCTCTCGAATATCCTCATATTGAATAGCACTCATATAATCGGGCAATTCACTCGTATACAAATAGAGTGGAAATAACACATTTTGCTTAGTACCCATTTGTTTTGACAAAGCTAAATTAAATTCGTCAACACACTCTTTTGAGACTAAATAATCAGGAGAAAATACACAAATAACTTTTCTTGATTTTTTTATACCTTCAAAAATATGCGTTTGCCAAAAAACTCCAGGGCGCAATGCTTGATGATCAATATAAACTTTTAAGTCAGGTCGACATTTTTGTAATGCTTTAATAAGGTTATTAACCTCATCCTTATTTCTATGGGAATAACTTATAAATACATCATATTCATAAGTTGCATCATTCTGACATTGGATTGCTTCATAACGTTCTTTAACCCTTTTGAAAACACTGTGTAAAAAATCAATATCTGAATTTTTATACAACACAATTTTTATACATTCAATAGGTAATCCGCCTTCAGACAGCCAATGTAATGAGGCTTCAACTAAAGCTTCTAACATAATTTCTTCTGATGCGCCTTGCAAGCCTGAGGCGACAAGTGGAATTGCTATTTTTGTAGTCGTACTTTCCATACAAAAAGGCACTAAACTTCGAAAAATATCTCTAACCAACTCATGCGCCTCTCCTCTAGCTTGATGTTCAAAGCACAAAATTCTTTTGAAAAATATTTTTTCTTTTGTAATAACTTTGGACAACCAACAACTTGAAAATTGACGTAAGTCTACTTCCTTATCTCTAGCAAGTTCTTTCACGGAAATCCCAACTCTATGCAAAGCACCGATTAAACTGCGTGGCGTAGGAAAATAATTATTCCTAAATGCTGAAACTACTATAAAGTCAACCGCTTCATGTTCAGGTAAATCAGCAAGATCACCAGCATAAAGATTCAAATATCGAGTCTTATCTAGGTAATTGATTGCTATTGAATCAATTAATTGCATTTACTTCCCTACTTGTATAATGCCCTATATTCTAGCTTCAAATAAGGCTATGTGAATTAATGTTCTGTACAAAATATAGTATCACTTCTCTTAATGTCATATTCTAACTGGAAATATAATTATTTAATATTGACTAACTTTTCCGCTAGAACTTATTGTTTTAAAATATACCTACACTATCCGTGCTATATGTTTAGCGAGCTATTAATTTTTGAGTGAATTATAAAATACATTATTGCAAGGGCGTGCACATACCAGTCAGAGCGAAACAAACAACTAGACTTAACTTAATGGCATCTGTTTAGTAACCAATGGAAAACCACCGTACATTAGCTCTAAGAATATCAATTGTCGGCCAGATGACAATACATAGCTGGAGCCAGAAACACCAATAATACTTGCTTCATTAGTACTATGGTGCCAGCGAGCGATCCAACCTTTTTGACGGTTAGCCAAACTAATAAAACGATCTGCGCTCTCAAGCCAAACATCATTAAAGCGCTGGGCATTGGCGATTTGTTCAAAATCTTCCCATGCTGATGGGTAAGATACGGTTTCTATCCAAGGTGATCGGTAAACCTGTAATAACCGATGCGTGTTGATATTCCACAGTATCAATTTACCTCTGTAAGACCAGGATAATAGTCGGTCGTCGGGAAGCACCTCAACACCCTCAATCGGATCAAAAACACCCTCATTAATACGAGCAGCATTCAGTACAGCCAGTGATTTACCACTGTTACCCTCCTCCCACAAATGCAAGGTATCAGACGACCACGACAGTATTTTTCCGTCAGATAATAGCCTGACACCTTTGACTCCCGGCCCATAACCCCCCATTACCGCCAACGCTACACCGCTCTTGCTATCCCAAAGACGCAAAGTATTATCCTTTGACCACGACAGTATTCGACAGTCGGAAAGTTCCTCAACACCGTAGATCCAGTGATCATGTCCATATAGCGCCTCCAACGGCGCACCGCTTTCGCCATCCCATAAACGCAAAGTATAATCGTTACACCACGACAGTATTCGTCCGTCGGAGAGTATCTTGACATCTCTGACTGTACCTGTACCTCCCTCCAATACAGCCAACGGCATACTGCTTTCTCCATCCCACAGACGAATACTATCATAAGACCACGATACTATTCGTCCATCGGATAGTTCTTTAGCTCCATCAACCCAATCGGTATGGCCTTCCAAAATACCCAACGGCGTACCGCTTTCACCATCCCACAAACGAATACTACCCCAAGACCACGACATTATTCGACCATCAGAGAGTACCTCAACCCCATCGATTCCCTCAGTATGCCCCTCCAGCACTGCTAGCAACGCACCGCTTTCGCTATCCCACAGGCGCAAAGTACTATCGTGTGCCCACGAAAGTATTCTTCCATCGGATAGCATCTTAATCTTAAAAACAGCCATATCACTATTTAGTCGCATAGCAGCAGGCGAAATATGACTTAGTCGCATAGCAGCAGGCGAAATATGACGCATAATTAGTACAGCCAAAGGTGCACCGCTTTCACAATCCCATAAACGAATACTATCATCAGACCACGACAGTATTCGTCCGCTTGATAACACCTTAGCACCACTTATCAACTCTGTGTGCACTTCCAGAACTTCCAACTGCGCAGTAGTTTCGCTATCCCAAAAACGCAAGGTGCCATCGTCTGACCACGACAGTATTCGACCGTCGGAGAGTACCTCAACACCTTTGATCGTCCCAGTATGCCCTTCCAGCACTGTCAGCAACACACCGCTTTCGCTATCCCACAAGCGCAAAGTACCATCGTGTGACCACGACAGTATTCGTCCATCGGATAGTTCTTTAGCGCCATCAACCCGCTGAGTATGTCCCTCCAAAACAACTAATGGCGTACCACTTTCACCATCCCACAAACGCAAGGTGCCATCCTGAGACCACGATAGTATCCTTCCATCGGATAGCACCTCGGCACCATTGACAAAGGATGTATGCCCTTCCAGTACCGCTAGCGATGCTCCACTTTCGCCATCCAATAGACAAATACTATGGTGAACGAACGAAAGTATTCGTCCGTCTGATAACAACTTGGCACCCTCGTTCCCAAGTCCATGCCTATGCACCTCTGGCACAACCAACGGTGCATCGCTTTCGCCATCCCACAAACGCAAGGTGCCATCCCGAGACCACGATAGTATTCGACCGTCGGAGAGTACCTTGACATCCGTGACTATATTTATATCTCCCTTCAATACAGCCAACGGTTTACCGCTTTCGCCATTCCACAAACGAATACTATCCCAAGACCACGACATTATTCGACCGTCGGAGAGCACCTCAACACCGTTGATATTCCCAGTTTGCCCCTCCAGCACTGCCAACAAAACACCGCTTTCGCTATCCCACAGGCGTAAAGTACTATCATCGTATGACAAAGTACTAGCGTGCGACCATGACAGTATTCGTCCGCCGGATAACAGTTTGGCACCCATGACCCCATACTCCCCCAAAACAGCCAACGGCACACCGCTTTCTCCATCCCACAAACGAACACTATCCCAAGCCCACGACAATAGTCGACCGTCGGATAGCACTTCAACACCAACAATACTAGCAGTGTGCCCCACCAGTACAGCCAGCAGTTCACCATTGCTGCTATCCCACAAACGTAAAGTGCCATCAGAAGACCACGAGAGTATTCGGCCATCAGAGAGCATTTGTGCACCATTGATTCCGGCACTATGCCCCTCCATCACCACCAATAAAGCACTTTGTGACTGGTATTGTGGTCTATTCTTGTTTCTAACCCACACCCAATCACAGTATCCTTGACTAAGCCATTGAATAGCTAACTGACTGACCGGACTTTCTTCTGCCTCTTCATTGGCAAGTTGTAACATTATCTTATGCGCGGGCCACCGCCAATCACCTCGTCTAAGGATATGTGCTTGCCTACGAAAAAAACGCTGCCATTCGTGTAGATGGGGATTGGGTAAATTGCCAACATTAACATCAAGCAACTCTTCGATCAGCTCACTGGATTGATTAGCGGCACACTTAGCAAAGCAAAATCCAAAATCAGACAGTAGCAACATTAGCTCCTGTGTTTTTTCAGCCTGAGCGAGTTGCCAGGGCTGTTCCATCACTCTTCGCAATGCGGCACTCACTTGAGCACCACCGGCATCAGTAACCCTGAAAAGCGCATCATCATTGGTTTCAGTTGGCCTCAATTCGCGATCTAAAATCTGAAACGTATCAGCTAAACCTCCATGGATCATTTCCTTGTTTTCAGCTGCGGCCAAATACTTTTCTTGCAATACTTCACTGAATTCACGATGAAACCATCTCATTAATAAAGCACCATCGATTTTTGCTAGTCCCAGATAAGGCTGCAGATCAAAAAACAGACGTGACCATAACACTGGCGGCAGTTTTTTTTCGTGACCCCACTTTCTCTGGGTTCGTTCATTTGCTTGAAATTCATTTCGCACCCTTTCATCAGTTGCCATGACTCGGGCAAGTTCATCTTCAGATACACCAAACCGGCCCGCGGTTAAATAAGCGAGTGCTCGTTCAGTAAAAACTTTCGGATGACTTTCTCGTTGCAACAGCCTGTAATCGATCAGGTCTTCGATCATACCTGTCACAGTCACGGGTAATGTGCGTACCTTATCCCAAGAAGTCCAGTTACACACTTCTTCATAAGCCAATTTTAACCATAACGCTGAACCATTTTGTGAAAACGTATTCAGCACTGTTTCCCGTTGTTTTGCTGTTAACTTTCTTCCAATAGTCGGCGCAATACCCGCACTAAACCAGGCAGACTGCGTATCAGCAAGCCACGCGTCAAGCATGGCTTGACCTTCCTTCAAACTCAAAGGTATTACTTCGATGATGGTTTCTAAATAACGTTGCCGAGCTGATTTTTCGACAGGCGTTCCTATTCGCACAGTGGCAACCACCTTTGCGTATTCGGGCAATTCTTTAGGCAACCATTCCAACAACCATGCTTCATCCTGACTATTGAGCTGATCAAGTGCATCTAGATAGAGGTGAAGCGGACGTTCAGCAGTAGCGTAATTTAGAGCCTGAACCAATCCCACGGCCAAGTCTTTAGTATTAACCGGAATAGCTGGTGTTGGCTGGCTATAGAGATTAGCAAGATCAGCCATGATGCTCGTTATAAAAGCCATCAACGATTCAGTTCCAGGAACACCACCGATATAACGCTCTACAATGACAGCTTGACTGGGCATGAACTGTTTACGATCATATTCAACAGCTTTTGCTAACAACGCAGATTTACCCTCACCACCTTTTCCAAGCAATATGACAGGTCGACAAATGTCTTCTGACTGGGTATTTGTGTATCGTAAAAGGGTTGATAATAATTGCTCTCGCCCGACAAAGACACGACTCCGCTCCATCCCAAAATTAGCGTGCGCTTTTTGACGCTCATCTAGCTCACAGATATCTTCAACTAACTGAAGCTCTGCATCTATTAAAGTAATCTGGTGTTGATAAAACATCTCGCAGAACTGATCGAGATAGGCTTCGTCTACACCGCCACCACTAGCATCCCAGTGTGCTTGCATGTCACATACACGCTCTTCCAAACGTTGACGAAGCTCACTTTCTAACTTACGCAATTTATGACGCGCCTCTTGATCGACTTGCTCATTTTCAAAATCCCAATCAATGAATTCTTGTGCTGAGACATTATTTGGCATATCTGCGATGTGGCGCACATAAACGTAAACATGATCTAGTGAATCTTTGTCATCCAGGGCACCCAAGACGATTTCCTGATGAGTAGCAGAAGCAAAATAAGGTAGCCTATCACCTCCTATAAAGTATTTAGCCGCACTGCGAAGTGCTTGGAGCAATAATTTTTCTCGATTGATCGTAATAACACTTTTTTTTGTCTGCGGGCGCAAACAATAAATTGGGGGGATAGCGTTCTCATCAAGTTGATATTCAGCGTCAATCAATTTAAATTGGTCAGCACTGGCAACATCTTTTAGTTGATTCCAGTGATCTAATGGAATGCGAGCAGGCACAGGCTCCCAACCATACCGATCACCCAACAGAGCCACAAAATTAGGACGCGGAGATAAGACCTGACAACGACGTATTTCTTCTAAACAAATCCGCAAAGTATCATGCTGCCTCTGAATATCTTCAGTGATACCCCACCGTAAATCTACAGCTTGAAACCGAGCTCCACGTTCTGCACAATATTTCTCTAAGCGTGGAAAAACTCGTGTCTGAAGTGCATTACGTTCTGCGATGAAATCACTAAATGTGGAACTAACAAAAAGACGAAATGTGTTGTTAATTAGCATTACAAAAGCCTATTTTTAAAAATTCCTTCATTTTAATTACCCACCTTATCCACGATCTAACCAAACCTCATGACCTAAGTGAGCAAGATCGGTTTTAATGCGTAAGACTAAGGCTTCTGCGGCGTTATCGTGACCGTAACTAAGGAAGATTTTCATTTACTAAAAAAATTTTGTATAACATCAAGATGCATTCGATAATTTTCAGAGCAGGTTTATAGAATAAAAACGCCTAGCTTACGTCACAGACTTTTTACGACAGGAGTAAAGTCAGACCATTGTTCAATACGAAATGCTCTAATGTCACGTACCGATGGAGGGAACCACGACTGCATTTTGAGCGATTGAATAGCCACAAAAAGCTGTGCCATATTTTCACCTTCACTCACATACAAACTACCTTGCACACGTCTAAAACCATATTGAGCTAAAGTCTCAACTATATCAGGGCATGCCTGAGACACACCTTTTGGATGATGTCGCTCTGTATCCGCATCGACTAAATCAAAAGCTATTGCAAACATTATGCAGCCTTCGGGTCGTCGATGACATGCGTCAAACGGTATTCAACTTTTTCACCTGTTTCAACTAAAACAACCTCAACCATCCAATCACCATCATCTAAGTGACGGATCGGCTGTCCCACTTCATATTTTGGCCCAAATTCGCCAAAACTTTTAATTGTCCCAACGGGCACTTGTGGTGTAGACATTATTTGTTGATCTCCATTATGGATGTTAATTTGTAGCGTCAATATTTTAAGCAGTATTTTACATTACAGTTTATAGGACAGCTATTATCTTAAGGCTTGGTAACTTCTGATTAGTAGCAGGTAGTTTAAAATCAACTCTCTGTGATTCGTTCAGTCATTCTCATCACCAACTATCACAAAACGCAGTACGCCCACAGCCCCAATTAAATCTCATTACTTAATTTTAATCCTTAAGACTAAAGCTTCTGCGGCGTTATCGTGGCCGTAACTGAGGAATATTTTCATGTGTTTGTGTCAGTTGCTATCATCAAATTAACGGCTTTTAACAAATGCGGAATATTTTTAATACTCTGCCGATCTTTTAGTTTTTCATTCGCGGGTAAGTCATCAAAATCCACTAAACACGGATGAAATAACATTTTATTGTTTCTGATGGGAGCATATTTCCACCCAGCCAATCGTTTTTGTGCACACCAACGCGCATGTTCTAAACGCTGTAAAATATTTAACTCTAATTCTGAAAATATAAATGTCGGTGCATCTGGGTTAAGGGGCACTAATTTTCGACCAATCGCTCTTATTTTGATATCAATATGTGCAGCTGCATAACGATTAGAATCGCGAATGGACTCATCTAAATATTGCCATGCTTCATTGATAGACGCAGCTGGATTTTTGTCTAAATAATCTTGATGAATAACTTGTGCCATCTGGTCTTTAGCATATTCAATTAAACGTAAGACATCTCTATCTTGATCTTCTCCAACGTTATTCGTCTTATTTGAAAAGAGTGGGACTACCTGAATTTTTTTGTTATGTTGATTAAATTCTTGAAGTAAACTGCCTCCCGGCGGGTCAACGACAACAATGTTGTAAGACAACCCCGCTTTTGAACGTGCGATATCAATTTTCTTAGCAGAAATCACGTTACTAATTTCATTTTTAGTGCAGATATAAACACAGCTAGGTTGATTACTATCCCCAAATAACGTATTTATTTCAGGTTCTGATAATTGATCGAGTCTGTTTTCTATTAATTTTATGTCTAACAGCTCCAGCAATGCGGGATGGCGTTTAATTAACTGTTGATATTGCTGTTCAGCGTTAGCGTCAATAACCGTGATTTTTGGTTTATGGCCTCCGCGATAATGGCCTAGTTGGGCCAAATAAAATAATACGCTTTGGCCAATACTGCCTAAGCCGATTAATACTAGCTGTATTTGCACATCACCTTGCGTCGCTATGCCTGCATCAGGTGGATAATCATCCAGCATTTTTCTAGCAGTAAGCTCTATCTGATTAACAAAGCTGACTTTAACGACATCTTCAGGACTAAAGAAATCGGCTGTCGATAAATTATGTTTAAGGTTGATATCAGGCACATTACATAAGCATCTTAAAGTACTATCCTGCCCTGCACGTTTTAAAGCTATTTTACATAACGAAATATTATGTGCGTAGTCATCATTAAAAGCTAATAAGCTGTGTGCTTTATTAATATTACAGACTTCTAAATTACGATTATCATCACCTTTAGACAGAATAATTAGGACGCCATTTTTCCTAAGTAAAGAAACACTGGCATCATCTAAAGAGCTATCCGCTATTAGCACTACTTTTTTTGAAGATGCTAACACTACCGCAGCCGCCACGGCGATATCATTTGAGCCATAAACGATAATATGATTATTCAAAAACTTTGACATGAAGCGATCTACGGTAAATCCCATTTGTCTTAAATAAACATGAATAATACTGGCCGCGATTGTTATCTGAATCAGCGCCGCCGACAAATTAACCAGAAAGGGATCATCACCATCCAAACTGAGCGTTGTACAAATGATGGTATAGATACTTTTAACTATACTAAAAAAAATCGATTCATTTTCTACAGCATCTAGGTTTTTCCAAACAGCCAGAACAAAAACAATACCGGTTAGTTTCCATAATCGAGTTACAAAGTTAGAGGCTAACCATTCCAAAGAATTGTGTAAGATCGAAGTTTTTTTGTTATCTGATACGGAGTGCATTTATTAATCTCAAGGGTTAAGTTCATTCTGACAAATTAGGACATCACAAAGCTGTTTCGCTGTGGGGCGCTGCTCAGGATTAGGGTTTAAACACGCATTTAAGATATTTTCTAATTCTTTCGACGCATTCATAGGCTGTTTGATTTTTATGGGTGCAAAGTTACCAATAAAGGCAGCATGATCATAGCTATCGTCTAAATTTTTATGAAATGGATGTTCGCCTGCTAATAATTGCCCTAAGACAATGCCACAACTAAAAATATCTGATGCTTGCGATGGTGTTTTATCATCAATATGCTCTGGCGACATATAAAAGCTTGTGCCAACATAACCCTGTAAACCATGCCAAGGAGCTTGTTTGTTTGAAAAGAAAGACCAATCTAAGTCAATAATTCTTAAAACATATCCACTATCTACAGTAATATCAGGTATCAGAATTAAATTATCTGGCTTTATATCGCAATGCACAATTTTATGGTCATGCAAAGCTTTAACACCTAACATTAAGTCTTTTGCAAATATCAGTCTATCTGTCCAAGAAAAATCAACAAAATGCTCAAAGCAATAAGCTAATGTTCTACCTTCATTTATGAACTCAAAGACTTGGTAGAAATAATTGTCTTCAAAAAACTCAACAATTTTGTAGCAATGACTCCGTGTTTCGCTATTATCTTGAATACATTTTTTAATTTCTTTTTGATGGTTAACGTATTCGGCAAACCAATCAATAACGGGCGTAGGGGATTTATATTGTTTAAAAAACACACGCTCACCTGTTAATGATTGAGCTTTATAAGAAATAGCAAAAGCGCCACGACTTAGCTCCTCGATAATTTGATAACCGTTTTTAATAATCCCTTTAGGAAATAATTCTGGCATAAATATCACTACATTCAATAAATCTGATAACCCACATTACTCGACTTAACGTTGAAATTAAAACTATTCCCACTACTTTAGTGCTAAAAATAGGCAAATACTAATATAGCAGAGGGAACAATAAAATCTTTCTTACATTATTCACTACGCAATAGTCTATTTATTAACATAACGCTGGAATACTGATGTATTACTTGATCACTCATAATGAAGCCACCAATCGATTTAAAAATAAATTTGCACCATTTAGATATGGCTGATGACTGAAACAGTCGGCTTTCTTTGACGAATAAGATTCGTCATTTTAAACAGAGTTTATCGCTAAATACATCGACATCCATAACTCTAAGATGATATTCATTAAAATTAATATTTAGCCTGCTTCATCATTTGTTTTGACTAAGGTTTTTGTCTTAAATTTGCGATCATACGATGAATTTCCTGATCAGTTACAAAAGCCCCCCGCGCTTTGATAGGAATACTTTTATTTGGAAGCAGAAATAACATATCACCTTGGCCTAACAAATCTTCAGCACCACGATGATCTAATATAGTTCGAGACTTAGCACTAGAAGAAACCTGAAATGAAATACGTGAAGGTATGTTTGCTTTGATCAATCCTGTTAGAACATCTACAGAAGGCCGTTGCGTTGCTAGAATTAAATGAATACCGACAGTTTTAGCTTTTTGGGCTAAACGAACAATTAGTTCTTCTATATTTTTGGCAGCACTCATTACATCGGCTAATTCCTCAATAACTATGACAATGTTGGGTAGCTGGGTTAATGTAGGTGTAATATCTGATGAATGTAAAAGCTTGAGCGTTTTGTTGAAAGGATCACTTATAGGTTCTCCTTTTATCGTTGCCTCAGTAATCAATTTATTAAAGCTTGATAGGTTTTTTACGCCCATTTTAGACATTAACTTAAAACGATTTTCCATTTCAGAAATCGCCAAGCTTAATGAATCAGTTACTTCTTTAAGATCCGTCACAATAGGTAGCAACAAATGTCTTATGTCCTCATAAGCGTATAACTTATTTGTAGTATCTATGATGATCAATCGCACTTCTTCTGGTGTTCCCTTATGCAATAAACTAAGAAGCATTGTATTCAGTGCAACTGATTTTTCGGAATCTGTTGTACCTGCAACTAGCAGATGCGGCATTTTAGCTAGATCTACAATCAATGGTTGTCCAGCACAATCGTTTCCTAAGGCCAAAGTAAGCAATGATTTAGCTTTATTAAAAGTCGGTGACTCTAACAAATCGGGCAAAGCCACCATTTCTGTTATGCGACTCATAGCATCTAATTCTGTATTTGAATAATCAATGATCGGTGGTGGCGCAAATACAATTCTCGAACAATTTGCATTAGCTTCACTCACAATACCTTTTTGTTCCATAGCTTCAATGATCGTAGCGGCACGATTATAGCCAATTTTAAATTGGCGCTGAATATTGGATATTGAGGCTTTACGCGATTTTATGACAAATTTTTCTGCTTCATCGTATAGGGCATCATGCTCTGAAACGGCAACACCACCTGAATCACTTTCTAATAGTTGTTCCGATTGGCATTTACCTCGAAGATTAGAAACTGATTCCTCAATTATTTTTGGTTCAGATTTACTATCAACAGGACGGTTTTTTAAAATACCATCTAAAGGTAAAGCACAGGCAGGGATAAAGGTCTGCATAAAATAAGCAACCTCTGGTAAGTCTGAATTATTTAATTTTTGCTCTAATTCACTGGCGGTAATGCTGAACTCAAGATTACCCGCTCGTAATTCTGACAAGCACTTTAAGTATGCTGACAAGGTGTCAGCGGCTTTAATTATCTGATGGTGACTTTCGGGCTGTTGCTCATCATTCAATAATGCTTGATAAGCAGCTTGTAAAGGATTAGGTAATAGACTGATTAATTCATCACAAGCTATGGCTTCTATTTGCCGATAAGCGCTTGTTAAAGAACTGGAAAAGTATTTAATGGGTGTAGGTAGGTCACCTGTTAAGACTTCACTGGCATCATGGAATAACGCTGACGTAGCAATAGCATTAGCATCGACCTTACCCATAAAATACTGGTTACGAATAAGAGCTAAGGCATGTGCGATAACTGCAACTTCCCAACTATGCTCCATGACATTTTCAGGTTCAGCGTTACGCATTAAACCCCATCGTTTAATCCAACGTAATCGGGATAGATAGGCATAAAATTTACTTGAAGAAACTATTTGATTCATTGGCAACCTTCTAAAGTTAAACATTATTGTGGCTTAATACACCTGACATGATTAATTGATATAGATTATTGATTAAATAATCTAATAAGTTGTTATCAAGGTATTAATCTGTTAACGATGATTAGCTTAAAGGTAATTGACGACGAATCATGTCGTATATAATCTCTTTTCATAAAAATGTCATGATAAAAGAATTAAATCAACACTCTTCTTCTTAAGATCTGATGTTAAATAATTACTGGGTTTTACACTCGTTTGTCAGGCACACCAAAACTGGTTTTTATTAGGAGAGCCAAACTAAATATGGAGTTCTGGTATCTACTTTTTCAATTGCTTATACGCTTACGTTAAAGAGGGCTATTTTGAGCTTGAATTGTCAGGGCAATCACGCTTAAAAGAACTTGAAAATAATATTAAACTAATCATTTTTATTAAAATGACAGCAAAACCAACATCTTCTATTATTCATCATTTTCCAAGCATTACAGATTAAACAACAAGGTGGTGATTATGTATTTAGATTGAAAGGTAGATAGAAAAATTATTGCCCAGCCCAAGATTTGTTTTTGGAATCAGAACTCATGAGTTTTAATTGCTTAAATTTCTAACTGAGCTTTTACCTTAGCAGTCAATTCGCTAATTTGCTCATCAGTATAAGGTTGAGCAACAAATTTACCCCAGACCGGCGCTGGCCAAGCTTTATCGGTTTTATAACGCACTATATGATGGATATGTAATTGCGGTACTAAATTGCCAATGGCCGCTATATTCATCTTATCGGCATTAAATAGTTCTGCCATATTTTCTGCAAGTAAGCAGGATTCTTGGTTCAAAAATTGGCGATCAGCGTTATTTAACTGATAAATTTCCTTAATATCAGCCCTTTCAGGCACCAAGATAAACCAAGGATATTGACTGTCATTCATCATTAATAACTGGCATAAATTAAATCGGCCAATAGCAATGCAGTCTTGCTGCAAGCGTTCGTGTAATTGAAATACTGAGTTCATCATAGATAAAAATAAAAGTTTGAAAATCGTTAAATATCAGGTGTAATTTAAAGCTAGGTTTCCACTATAACAATAATAAAAATAATAGGGAATTTCATGTCAGCATCACATACTATCTCTAATAGCTTACCCGATGAGCTTAAGTTAAGTATCTCCTTTAAGTGGCTACTAGGACTTTATGCCATTATTCCGTTGTGCTTAGCTCTGCAACTCATCGACATGAGTCTTTGGCAAAGTTATCTACAGAGTCATTTACCCAGTAGCCCAAATCATTTTATAGTCTTTCAAATTTTGTTTGGAACGCCGCATATTCTAGCCAGCACGTTACTATTAACCAGTCATAACGACTATTTAAAAAAATATAGTCGCAAACTCCTAATTATGACCTTAGCTATTGCAATCGTCTTTGGCTTCGGCAGTTTGTTTATACCTTACAAAGCTTTTTACGTTTTAGTAGCGGGGTGGACGGTCTACCATGTGATCAAGCAACAACATGGCGTGGCGCGTAGTGTTTGCCAATTGCCTAACTGGGCATTTTATCTTTTATTATGGCTTAGCGTCAGCGCAGGTTTAATTATTTATATCGGTATTTTCTTAAAGAATAGCTTGGATGTTCAACAAATATTATGGATAAAACAAAGCGCAGGACTCTTATGTATCTGCGTTACCTTATTTGGTTTTTATTGCCAGCGCTATGTCGATAGTTTATTTGGCAAGTGTTTTTTATGGGCTAATATATTTTTAGTATTCAGTAGTTTTTACTTTTATCTGCAACAGTATTATTTTTTAGCTATTTTAGTGCCACGGTTAGTGCATGATGCGACAGCGTATACTTTTTATGTCACCCACGATTACAATCGACACCACAACATACCCAATAATTGGATGTATGGTATTGCTGCACGCTGCCATATTCCTTTCTTAATCGTCTTACCTCTCAGCTCATTTGCCTTAGCCTTCGTTTTGCAAGCTTATGGAGATGGTTTTATTAGTCAGCTTAGCGAGTTTTTCTTTGGTACCCGTATTAACAAAGTGATTACTTTGGGCTTACTTGGTTATTTAGCCTTAATGCATTATTACACTGAAGCCTTTACTTGGAAGAACGATTCACCTTATCGGCGCTATATTGGCTTTTCTAAGTAATTATTTGAGGTCACGCAGTATGGTAATGATGCGCTTCACTTCCCTTCAGTTCAATTCTATAGTTCTGCCATTAAGTAAAACATTTGTAGGGGCGAATTCATTCGCTCCTACAT
>CAIZMK010000011.1 GCA_903934035.1 uncultured Methylococcaceae bacterium | reverse complement strand
TGCGCTCGTAAAGCCTTATTCCGGCCTACAATTGCTTATATTTAAGGGTGAAGAGGTGATCCTGTAGGCCTGAATAAGACCATCTAAGCGTAGCGCATGATGGTGTTTCCGGCACTGGGTTGCTGCCTATGCCGGAAACGCTTTAGTCGCTTACGCTCGTAAAGCCTTATTCCGGCCTACAATTGCTTATATTTAAGGGTGAGGAGGTAGACCCGTAGGCCTTGATTAGTGGATCATGATCTTGTATGGGCGCAGATTCGCCCAGAAACAATCATAAGATGGGTAGGACAAGGTAAGTCCATCAAATCTAAGTCATTCTAGGAAGCTAGCATTTCAAAATCATGAGTTATTTCAACTCCAGCTTTTCCTAACATAATCGAAGCCGAGCAATATTTTTCAGCGGATAAGTTGACAGCTCGTTCAACAGCTGACGCTTTTAAGTCTTTGCCACTAACAATAAAGTGTAAATGTATTTTGCTAAAAACACTCGGTACGGCATCAACGCGTTCAGCAGTGATTTGTACTTGGCAGGAGGCCAAATCATTACGACCTTTTTGTAAAATCTGAACCACATCAAAAGATGAGCATCCGCCTAAGCCTAATAAAAGCATTTCCATAGGGCGCATGCCTATATTTCGTCCGCCATGATCGGGTGGGCCGTCCATGACCACCGCGTGACCGCTACCCGTTTCGCCCACAAACATAACACCATCTACCCATTTAACCGTTGCCTGCATAAATTCTCTCCATAAAAAAACAATAGACTAGCATATAACGGCTGGGCGTTGGAGTTTTGAAGTAAATTTGAGTGCTTAGAAGCAAGGATTACTTAGAATTTATTAAATATAATCTGATTAACGACAGGCAATTAATAGTGATATGCACCAAGATGGGTATTCATTAGGTGTTTCTCCACCAAAAATAAATGTAATTAGACTGATAAATACTGAATAAGCTGGTATTTGTTGAGGTGGTCTATTATTTGCTTAGCTTTTGTTGTGGTGCTGTATCGTTAATGTAAACTCTGAAAGACTAATGGCGTTAACAAGGCTAGCTACACAATTGAATAATTATTTTATAGGAAGGTCCGCTATGAATCAGATAGAAGCTTCTACAACTACCCAATATGAACTTCGATATGCTCAGAGAATTATTGATGAGGTTCATGAAAATCCATTGCACCCAGCTAATGACAGGCTTCATCCCTCACATGAAAAAGCCTTGGCTGCAATTTACTCTTTAGAAGAGTGGGTTTTTAAACTAGCAATTCCAGATAATATTATGCGAGTCAATACACCTAAAAATAAAGTTAAGCGCACTAAAAGTAAGCAAACTAAAAAATGTGCCTAATTTATTAAGTGGGTTGCGTTTATCGCAACCCACGTCTAATTTGTTATATTAATTCGGATTTGCGCGATGTACTGGCCTTAATTAACAACTATTTTAATTGCCGCAGTCCATGCGCCTGAACCTGAGATATTAATGCCCCTTATTCGTACCCAATAGATTAGACCAACGGTTAAGCCCTCTAATGAAATATGAGTGCCATTGATTGATGAAAGTACATGGCGCCAGTTGCTTTCGATATTTGGATCTGTTTCAGCAAGTTGCACTTCATAACTTCCTGCACCTGCCAATTTAGCAACATGTATATCTAGACAACCACTTTTAATGCCCTGAGTCACTCGAAAATTCTCAGGTGAAGGTAAGGTCTCATTATTAAGATTTTGTGGGCCTAGGTCTTTACGCATGTCGTAACCAGAGCTCATTAAAATAGTTAAATCACCATCAGCCACTAATTCTAAATAAGGGACTAAACGCTTAAGTTCAGTAGTCAATGCTTCTCTAGCGTTATTGCGTAGTGTTATTTTTATGGTGTCGTGAGTAAGACTTGCCTGATAACAATCTTGGTAGTTCTTATAGGCAGCGCTAAGTTGCGCTAACGTGATAACTTGTGCTGCCCAAGGCTCTGGGTAGTGAATATTAGCAGTTAAGGCGGTTACAATGACACCCGCCTTGGTAAAGAAGTCCGCTTCATTTAGACGAGCGAACGCCGTTATAAGCTTAGCTTGCATAGAAATACTCCAAAGGTCGAGGGTGGTGTAGCAGAGATGATTAACATCGATATGTCAGTAGCACTTGTGTCGTATTTTTTACATAAGCTGATTCAGAAGATTAAGCTAAGTGCTTGTTTAAATAATAGTGACTCAGTGCTAAATAGAAAAGTTATGGCCTGACTATAGGCCTTTGCAAATAAAAGTCAAGAAGACGCTAATTTATTTACTAGAAATACAGCTAATATTTAACTCTAGCTAATGAGCCAGGCAAGGTTAATACTCGAGTTAACTCAGAAGTTTATTAAACTTTAGCACAAGTTTAGGTATTGTATTCGGACTGCTTGGTCGCAAGGTCTGCCGAATTAGGTTAAGTTTAGGAAAAATGACTTATATATCTTAAAAAAAGTATGAGATAAACTTGATTGTAAGCTACAAATTAGCTATCAGCATGGACGCTGGTTAGGTACGGTGATCAGGCGAGTCAAAGACAATATCTAAACTTTTGTAAAGTTTTAATAAATCCTAGGAGGCATTGCTGATTTTTTTCGCAATAAACATTGGTCTATATTGTTTTAATGTGAATTAGAGTGGGTAATCCTAGTGATTTCTTATGCAATAGTCGTAGGCCGGAATAAGGCTTTACTAGCGTAGCGAGCAAAGCGTTTCCGGCATAGGCAGCAAACCTGTGCCGGAAACGCCATCATGCGCTACGCTTAGATGGTCTTATTCCGGCCTACGGGACTGAAAAATATTGCTCGGCTTTAATTATGTTAGGAAAAGCTGGAGTTGAAATAACTCATGATTTTGAAGTGCAAGCTTCCTAGAATGGCATAGATTTGATGGGTTTTACTTTGTTCTACCCATCTTACGATTGTTTACTGGCCGAATCAGCCTTATTGTTTTAATGTTATGAGCTGAAAACTTAGAATAACATCCACTAAATGTTACAATTGTTCGGATTAAATTCTAGTTCGATGAGAAACTCATCTGAGTAATAATAATTTAACTCAGCTAAGTAACAATAGCTCTGATCTAAAACAGCTTCACGTTGTATTTAAAACAACTTATGTATTGTTAAAACACATAATCGCTGTAACTTTTAAAATGTTGTAGTCTTTTCCTTTATTAACCTTGTTTATGACAGAACGTTACGATTTACATAGCCATTCAACGGCCTCTGATGGTGCTTTATCGCCAACAGAGCTTGTTCAACGCGCCTCAGGCTGTGGTGTAACGGCCTTGGCATTAACCGACCACGATACCACCTCGGGTCTTCATGAGGCTCAGCATCAAGCTGATTTGGTGGGTATGAGGCTAATTCCAGGTATTGAGCTTTCCACTAATTGGCAAAATAAATGTTTTCATATAGTGGGATTAGGAATAGATCCTACTTATGAGCCTTTAGCAAATGCCACGCAATTTTTGCAGAGTACACGTTTAGAGCGAGCGGAAAAGATTGCCTTTAAGCTAGAGAAAAAGCGCATACCAGGCGCTTTGGAGGCGGTCAAAAAAGCGGCAGGTGAGGGCATGATTACCCGCAATCATTTTGCTGATTTTTTATTGTCACAAAATCATGTTTCGACTCAACAAGAAGCTTTTGATCGTTATTTGGCAGAAGGAAAGCCGGCTTATGTCTCGACAATTTGGGCTGAACTTGAAGTTGCAGTCAATTGGATTACACAGTCAGGTGGCGTGGCTGTTTTAGCTCATCCTATGCGTTATAAACTCACCACTAATTGGATGCATCGTTTGTTAATGGTCTTTAAAGAAGCAGGTGGACAAGGCTTAGAGGTGATTACCAGCCGAATGAATCCAGATGAGCTAAGGCGCGTATCAGATTATGCGAAACGCTTTGATTTAGCAGGTTCTGTAGGTTCAGACTTTCATAATCCCGAAAATCCGTGGATAGAATTAGGTCGATTGCCCGATTTGCCAAATCATATTAAGCCTGTTTGGGAATTGCTTAATTAAGGAGCGTGGAATGAATTGTAGGCCGGAATAAGGCCATCCAAGCGTAGTGTGTGGTGGCGTTTCCGGCACGAATCGCTCCTACAATAAAACCTTGCTCCACTTTATAAGAGTACATAATGATTACCCACTATGTCACATAGTGCCAATATAATATTAGAATTACTAATCACTTGCCGCCAACCTCACTCATAAAAGGTTTATAAATTATGAACTCAGAAGCAGATTTACTAAATTCACTTGATGATGCTCAAGGTAGAAATCCTATTGAATTTCCCTTTGGATTTTATATCGAAGATAATCAACGGGACACTAATGGCGGTAGTTTCTTTTGGTATATGACTAAAAATGAGCTGCAACATGCTATCCGCAATGATTTGATTGATGCGCTAACTGATGGTCAAAGTAGCGATATACAATACGTTAAAGATGAGATTGCTGAGCTTTTTGAAAGTAGTGAGGATGATGATTTAATCAATCATTTGAATGTCATTTTAGCGGAGCTAGAATTACATTTACAGTTTTTAGGAAGTTTTGAAGAGCTCTGTAAAGGCAAAGATGAGTGGGCTAAGTTTTTTAGAGAGTCTTATCGTGAAGAATGTATGGAAGATATCGAGGGTATGCCAACTAAGAAGTTACAAAGTCCAATCAAGTATAATGAACAAGAAGATTTTGCAGAATTTGTAGCTGAATATATGGTTTGAGGTACTTTAATGACAAATGCAAGTCAGAGTAACCTGACATTGGGGCAATTGTCACATTAATCATCAATAATTAATGAATTTTTGCTGAATGCCTGCTAATGACGCCTTCGAGTACTACAAGTAAGCGTTCAGGATCAAACGGCTTATTCAACCATCCTGTCGCACCAGCCTCGCGTCCTTGTGCTTTAACACCATTATCAGATTCTGTTGTTAACATTAAAATAGGTGTAGTTTCATATTCTGATAAGCTACGCAAATTTTCAATTAACATTAAGCCATTCATACGTGGCATGTGTTGATCTGTTAAAACTACATCAAATACTTGTTTTTGTGCGATTTCCAAGCCCTCTACGCCATCTTCCGCTTCAAAGACAGAATAGCCTGCCGTTCTGAGGATATAGCTTAGCATTTCACGAAATGACCGAGAATCATCAACAGTTAGGATAGTTGTCATTGTCTGTGCTCCATAATTACATAGATTAACAATGATGTGTTAATCATGAGGATATTTTATTCGAGTACTTGAAAGTGTCAATATAAATAACACAGGGAAGGAACTTTAATTAAAGTTAGGGGTATTGAGTAACGTAAATCCAGAAATAACTTAGCTAGCTATTTTAAATGAAATAATTAATTCGAAGAGTATTTTCACACAAAAACAATAAGGTCATGTGGGGTTCGTAGGCTTGTATTGCATATGCCCTTATAGAATAAATCTAATAAAAAATGGGCTTATGCAATTGAGTATTCGTAGGTCGGGTTAGCGATAGAGACTGTGAAAATATTCTTTTTATTCCCCTCTTTAGCAAAGAGGGGTTAGGGGAGATTTGATCTATTAAAATTGATTATTAAATTTCAATAACCTATGACTTAATAAAATCCCCCTCGATCCCCCTTTTACAAAGGGGGAAGCTAAAGTCATAATACTTTCAGAATCTCGATAGCGTAACCCGACAATTTAGCCCAAAAACTGATTATTCGATCAGTTTTTTAATAGCGGTTAATACGCTTTCACCTCTAAAAGGCTTAACAATCCAGCCTTTAACGCCAGCTGCTTTGCCGCGCTCTTTCATGCTAGGATTGCTTTCTGTAGTTAACATGATGATGTTGACAGTACTATTACCTAATTCATTACGGATTTTCTCAACCATTGTTAAGCCATCCATATTAGGCATATTAACATCACTTAAAATTAATTTGATGCCAGGATCGCCCTGTAATTTTACAAGACCATCTTTGCCATCAATAGCACTGATGTAGTCCAAACCATTTTCTGTTAAAAACTCACCCACTTGATCTCTAACGGTGCTTGAGTCATCTACAATTAAAATTTTAGCCATTTATTAAATCTCCGTACTTAATGTTATTAAAATAATTCTAACTCACCAGAGTCGATAAGATCATCCACAGTCGTTTGGATTTCCTCAAAGAGTTCTGGAGTAAAATCTAAGTTAAAAATAAACCATTGGTAAATAGAACAAAACAAACCTGTTGCTTCGTCTAGCAAGGTGTATTTAAAGCATAATTGTGGGTTTTCAGAACCAAAAGAAATATATTTATTTTGATGATTAATAACCAAAGGAACCTGGGTAACTGAGCGATTAGCGCGGTCAACATCATCATTAATAAATCGGTTTTTGAAAGCACCCCAAATTAAATTAGTCACTTCGCCTAATAAGTTATTTAATTCTCTGAAAGGTGTTTGTGAATATTGTAGGCCTACATCACTAACCACTAAGCTATCTAAAATAGATTCTTCAGTTTGTAGCATCATATAGCCACGGCACCAATTACTTTCTAGCGGAATTAAGCTAAAGACTTCACCAAAGATAATGCGGTCTCTTACTATATAAGGTGCATTAGCCGTTACAGTTTGGGCTTTAAACTGACTTTGTAATGATTGAACCGAAATTTCAGTAATGCCTCTAATTAAAGCATTAGGATAGACAATGCTAAAGATGTAATCATCAATAAATTTGCGTAGCGGACTTAAGTCATCAATAGTATAGCTATCAACAAAACATTTAGCCAAATTATCAGCTTGAATCTCTGAGCTAGAATCAGCTTTTCTTCGTAAAATAATAGGAAGTTCAGGTCTGGTTTTGCGAATAAGTGCAGCTAATTCGAGAGTTTTTTCCAAGGTTTCAGCATAATCTTCGGCCATAAAAATGCCGCCTAAATCCACATAAGAATTTAAGGTTCGTAAGACATTATTAGAATGAATTCTAAGACCAATAAGACCATTTTCATCACAAAATTGTTTGATTGTGTCAAAATATTCTACGGCGTTATCGAGTATTAAAACTTTACTGACTAAATCTAAATTGTCACTCATATTTACTTCCCTTTGCTAGTTATTGTTTAAAGAAATTTAAAGTTAAAGCATTTGTAGCTCACCGGTTATTTCATCCGCCTTTGATTTGTCGATAGAAAAATCCACATTTCCAAAATTACAAACGCATAGGGTTGCATGTAGTATTAAGGATGGATTGATGGTAATTCGATAGTGTTTGATATAGCCAGGATTAAGATCAGTAATGAAATCCAGGCAAGGCCTAGTAAGTACATAAGGTGTAGACATTCCGGAATAAGTATAATGGTCATTTAAATGACGATTCATGGCTCCGCAAGCCAAATTACAAAACTCTAAGATTTGATCTAGAAAAGCATCGTTGTCGTCATCATGTTCTTGGTCAGTTAACGAACCGTTTGCGAAATATTTTATGGTCGATTCGTTAGTGTCAAAATGCAGTAAGGTCAAGAAGCGAAAGCTAGTTGAAGTAATAGTTAAAACTGAAAATTCTGCCTCAGTAATTTCTTTATGGTCATCTATAACGTCTATTTCACACATATCATTATAGTAGTCACAAAAATTGGTAGTGACTGCAGATTTAAAAATATGCGCAAAACTACTTTGCGCTTCTTCACTAATCATAAATTATTTAACGGGGCTAATGATGCTGTTTTTTAAATTTTTACTGGTGACATGTATACCAATTAAAGCAGAGGTGATCATTTTTCCACCGGCTTGTATGTCCTGAAAAGTCGATGTAGTGATTAAATCATTTTTGTATAAATTTCGACTGTAATCTCTAGAAAGATCTTCTGAAACATTGGCTAAATGTCTAATTTCTTGCGCCACGACAGCAAAACCACGACCATTTTCACCTGCTCTAGCCGCTTCAATAGCGGCATTTACAGATAAGATAACGATGGTTCTTACGATAGAACTAAATCTGTCATTTTGGTCATGCATGGCTTTATTTTGAATCATTAGCGAGTTCATGTCCTCATGCCAACGTTCAAAAATATCCGAAAATTTAGTAATCTCAGCAATTTCATTTGAAAGGTTATTAACTTTGTCTTTAAATTCGCCGCGCTTATTAAGGATAGACTGTTTGAGGGCTTCAAACTCTGCATTATGTTGTTTTTGAGTTTGATAGTTATCAATTAATGCTTGTTCTTTTTCTTCCCTGACTTGAGCTAGTTGATTTTCAAGATATGTTAATTGTTCTTCTTTTTCGCTCAATTCTTGTTCGTGGAAGTTTTGTTTAGTCTCAGCTTCTATTTTAATTGAAGTAATTTCTTGCTGATGAGCTTCTGATAATTTTTTGATTTGCTTGATTAGCTCAGCATTTTCTTGTTCTAGTTGTTCGAGTTTTATATTATTTTGCTGTAAAAAGTCATTATTGTTTTCAACTTCCAAAGGCTCAGCTAGTTCTTGGCTTAATAATTCAGGATGTATCGCATCGTTATTGAGAGAGTCTATATTTACTTGCAACTCAGCTTCTAGTTCATTAACCAAGACGCTTTCTGCTGCTAGTTTTTGTTCGACATTCCGATGTCTTTTTCTAGTAAATATATTCAAAGGCTTAGCTCTCGTTCTGTTATCTGTAAGAAGGCAGTTTATTGTTCAAGTATCTATTTAAAAAAACTTGATATTTGATCATATCTCGCAAGTAACGTACATATTGTTTGTTTAGTAAACATTCTATTTGTGTTACTAATGTAAAAAAACTTAAAAGAGCTATCAGGTGGGTAACTGATAGCTCAGTTTTATTTAGGCTGCTTCAACGATTGTCTCATCAATGGCTACAGCGAAATCAGCAGGTAGATAAACAGATGTTTCTATAGTACGTTGCGCAGAGCCTTCGTTGTCATCGGTAAAGTTGATTTTAACAAAGCCTCCTTCTTTTCTTGCAAAGCCCGCTACAGCATCCATACCTACGCCACGACCTGATATATCAGTTAATTTATCAGCAGTGGTAAATCCAGGTACAAAAATCATAGCAACGGTATCTTCATCACTCAAAATTTCATCAGCTTTTATTAGGCCGCTAATGATGGCTTTTTCGCGAATTTTATTAAGGGAGATTCCGTTGCCATCATCTTTTAAGGTTATTTTTATATAGTTATCTTCGCTGTTCAAAGAAAGATCAATACGGCCTTGTGCGGGCTTGTCTTTTGCTAAACGTGCTTCAGGCATTTCTATACCATGATCTAAACTATTTCTAAATAAGTGAGTAAAAATGTCAGTAATGACACCTAAATGAGCTACTTTTAGTTGTAGGTTGCTGTCGTGAATGACGACATCAGGATTTTCTTTACCTAAGTTTTCAGCAATAGCGGGTAACGACTCAATAATGGTAGCAAATGATTTGCTTAGAGAGTCTGTGCCCAGTTGTTTTAAAGTTTTATGGATTTTATTTTTGGTAACTATTAATTCATGGATGTTCGAGTGGTCAGTTTTTTCTAGTAACTCCATGGCTTCTCGAATTTGTTGATAATCGACCATCAATAAATTTTGGATAGTATTTTTACTAGCCGATTTTTTTCTACCTAATTTAATTTCATTGGTTTTAGCATAGCGCTCAATCATGTCACGCACATTAGCTAAATCTTCTAATAAGCTGTCTTGATCCCATGCTATATCTGAGTGAGGTTTACGTAGTTCATCATAAACTGATTCAGTGACATGAACTTTATCGGTTAAATTCTTTAAACCGTAGGTTCTAGCATTACCTTTAATGGTATGCATGTTTCTAAACATCGCGTTAATTGCATCTATACCGCCATTTGGATTGTCGCGTATGATATTTTCAATTTCGAGTTTATAAGCGATAGAAGAGGCCATGAATTGGTCAAATTTATCTTCAGTAACGCCTAGTATTTCACCAATGATTTCTAATTCATATTTTTGTTCTGCAGATTCAGCGGCTAATTTACGTAGTTCAGTGACATCTCTGATGCAAAGTAAAATTTGTCCAACGACATCTTCATCGTTGATCACCGGTGCCCAACGTAAATCAAGAATTTTCTTTTTGCCGCTAGGCATTACTTTTTCAATTTCATGAACTAGTAAGTGTTCGTTAAATTCAAAGTTCATGGCATCTTCGCCTATACAGGCTTCAGAGATAGCGCCAATTTGTGCAAGAGTATCTGCACCTAAGTTACTATTTTCAAAAATTAATTTCATCATGTTTTGATTAGCGATATCTTTAGTCTCAAGGATTCTTTCAAGATAGGCTGAATACTCTGGGCTAATGATGTTTGCGCTATCAAAGCTTAGTAAACCTTGAGGCATGTTTCTCAACATGGTTTGTATGTCATTAATTTTTTGTTTAACTATTTCTGAGGTTGCGCCCAGTTTTTCTACCATTAAATTAAACGATTCAGCCATACTGCCGATTTCATCTTTTTTACTAGCATCCGCTCGTAGAGATAAATCACTGGTATGTGAAATATCAGACATGGTGCCTTCCAAATTTGATAGTCTTCCTAAAAGTTTACGACTTCCACCTATGCAGCCCAATATTTGTAATGTGATTAATAACATGCTGACGCCAGTAATTATGAAAGTCAGTCTTTCGTAGAATTCATATTCGGCGGTCAATTGTGCTTCAATAGTCAATAATTGCTCTTGCAAACTATGTATTTGCTCATTGACGTTTTCTCTGCCTTTAATTTTGTCTTGAGATACTCGTATTGCGTTATCTAAGTCTTGTTTGTAATGAGCGACTAATGAAGGAATTTCGTTTAAAGGTTCAACCGCTTTATCTTCAGGAGCTACTTTTTCTGTTTCTGCACCGAATGACAATGTTTCAGAAGTTTTTGCTTGTTTCATAACGCCAAGTAAAGGTAATTTCTTTAATTCCTCAGAAACCTTGCTTAATTCTTCTAATGGTTTAGTAATATTATCTGTAGACATTTGGCTGCGCGAGCTGAAAAAGCTTTGTCTAGATCTAGCTAAGTTGATGAGTGATGCTTGCGCCTCGCCGACCACTTTAAGATATTGCTGTTTTTGGGGTTGTGCGGCTTTTTGAGCTTCTTTAACGTAGGCTAATAGTTTTTGTAAATGTGCAGACAGTTGCTTTTCATTATTAATTAGCAGTGCTTGTGGGTCGGCTAATTTACCAGCGTTTGTTAATTCGACTAAGGTCTTTTCTTGTAAATCGTTTATAAGTGATAAGAAGGGTGCCTTTAAAGAATCGGATAGATTTTCTCGACCTTCTACGTCTGTTTTAATTTGTGTTAGTGCCTCTTTAACTCTACCAAGAATGGTAGCGTCTCCGTTAAGCAAATAACCTAGGATGGGTTGGCTAACATCGGTAAATATTTTGTCTTTTTGTTGTCCAAAAAATTCGACGGTAGAAAAAGAGGTATTTAAGTGTTGTAACGACCAACTGACTGAGCCGATAAAAACTAAAATATTAATGGCAAATGTCAAGCTGATGATCTTAGAGATTTTTTTAATTGTCATTTGATGGTTTTCTTTTATCTTAGGTTTAAAAACAAAATGATTACTACAATTTAAAAGCTATTTATAGCGCCAGTGAATATTGATTGCTCAATAAAAATAGGAGCTAATAAGTTTATGAGATTAGTAGGTGCTTTAGATTAATCGCTGCATTACTAGGTAATAATGCTAATCTACCTTTATTGTATTACAAAATTATTACAAGACTCAAGATAGATGTTAGTAAGTGGTTTTTTTTATATACGCTGCATTTTTACTGATTCGTGCTAAGTGTCATGTAAAACAGGCGTGTGCTAGGTTTGATAGTTCGCTATTTAATTTCTAAAACAAATAGAGTGGCGATAAATAACCTTTGCTCTTGTGATTGAAAGTATTAATAACTCGAAATATGATTAGAAAATATTGTAAGGTTGCTTTTTAAAAAAATAGTAATAATTACAGACCCCAAATTTAAGGCTTTTTGTTGTTCGGGTTTGGAATAGCGCAATCCGACTACGTGCTTTATCTTTCTTAGTTCAATTTGAGTATCATCAGCAATACTTAGTCTGTATAGCTATAATTCTTAATACTTGGTCAAACTCAGGATGGACATATTTAGTCTTATAGTGCTTTGTTGGATGTTTTTTTCTGCAATTTTTTATATAGAGTTAGTTATAAGTTGCTAAGTTAGGTGTTGAAGATTTTTTGTCACCTATATAGCTATTAGTATTGTTCTGGCATTACATACTACGGATATTTTCTCAGGGCAAAGAGAAGATAACGCTGTAGGTAGTAAACGTCATTAGGGGTGTATCGCATAGGCTCTTAAAAAATTAAATTCTATAGTATTGAGCTTTTTATGTGGGCGTATGTAATGAATGGTAGTGGTTTTCTTATCAAGATGTGATCTTTTTAAAGCTGTGCTGATCGGTTTTGTTTGGAAAAGTGCTTAACAGTAAAGTATTTGTGTAAAATATTGTTTTTAAAATAATTATTAGGGTCCATTAAGAGGCCAATATCATTACTTCATTAGGTAGTTAATGATAAGGAGAGCAGTAATGCGTGATGATAGAGTCTATATGCGAGATCAAGCGACCCACCAAGTCGAAGAGATTATGAGTTTTTATAAAAATAAACCTACTAAGACTTTATATAATGGCTTAGCTTCTTTATTCTTTAATTTTATCAACATAAAGCGTCGCCGCGATAACAGCGGCTGGAGCAATGATAATGTTGATGATCGGTATTGATAAACCTAATGCCGCAATTCCCCCAAAGCTTAATGCGCCCCAGCGTATGCTTTTAATAAGTTGTTTTTGTTCGATGAATAATATTCCTGCGTTTTCTAAAGGATAAGCCATATATTCTAAGCTCATACTCCAAGCACTGAATAACGCCCATAAAAAAGGTGCGAAGACATTGAGGCCAGGAATAATAGAGAGTATCAGTAACGGAATCGCTAAGCGCAGGATATAGCCCACGCGTTTAGTTTCCGCCAACAATACCTTAGTAAAAGGCTGTTCAATAACAGCGATAGCCTCAGGTTTGATCAGTGCTAAGGTTTTAGCGGCTAATTTGCCGTAAAAAGGTGAAGCTAGAAGATTAGCTAATATTGTAAAGCTGAAAAAGCCAACAATAAAAAAGCTCACAAAAAATAATGGCCATAATAACCAATGTAACCAGTGTAGCCAACTCGGAATAAAGGCATTAATTAAACTATCGATATAATAATAACTTAAGGTTAAAGCGGCGCTGTATAAAACAATATTGATCAAAATCGGGATCAATATAAAGTTGCGTAAGTCTTTACTGCCTAATAAAGCGATACCTTTAAATAAGTAATTGGCAGCGATTATGGGGTTGTTGCCTTTGTTAGAGAATTTCATTTTTTAACCTTGTAAACATAGTAGAGTTAGGTTCATAACGACGTCACTTTTTGTGACAATAGTAGTCATTCGATCAGCGCCGACTATTATCTATTTTATCGTACCAAAGGTCATTTCTTATTGCTCGAACGCTCTGTGCATAGGCAGCTAGAAAAGTTTCAACAAAGATCTGTAAAGTTGATAGCTGCTATAGGCTGTGAAAGTATTCATTAGTTATGAATGTTCTTTAATACCTCAGTATTTGCCCACAGTTTTAAGGATTAGAAAAAATGTTTCGGCTGTAGGGGCGACAAATTCGCCGCGTTATATATTGCTCTAACCGACATCGGCATTCAAATTATCAACATTAATGCTAAAATTATCACATTAACCCTTTTAAACCTTACGAGTATTTTATGACCGCTCCAGAAGCTCTATACGAATCAGCATTAACCTCTTTAAAACTTCGTGCTCGCGGAAAAGTCCGTGATATTTACGATATCGATGAAAAGCATATGCTCATTGTAACGACAGATCGGCTTTCTGCTTTTGATGTGGTCTTACCAGATCCTATTCCTGGTAAAGGTCGTGTTTTAACGCGTATATCCAATTTCTGGTTTGATAAATTGAAAACAATTATGCCTAATCATTTATCAGATATTACATTAGAACAGGCTGTCCCTGATGTAGCAGAGCGTGCACAAATAGAAGGTCGTGCTATCGTAGTTAAGTTATTAAAACCCCTTCCAGTAGAAGCCATTGTGCGGGGTTATTTAATTGGTTCAGGCTGGAAAGATTATCAAGTAACAGGTGAAATCTGCGGCATTAAATTGCCGGCTGGATTACAACAGGCCCAGCAATTGCCTGAAGCGATCTATACACCATCAACTAAAGCTGCCGTTGATCAACATGATGAGAATGTAAGCTTTGAGCAAACCGTTAGTCTATTAGGTCAAGATTTAGCCGAGCAAGTCCGTGATGCTAGTTTGAAGTTGTATAAAATAGCCGCCGAATTTGCCAAAGAGAGAGGCATTATTATTGCTGATACTAAGTTTGAATTCGGTATCGATGAAAACGGGGTCTTATGCTTAATTGATGAAGCCTTAACCCCTGATTCCTCAAGATTTTGGCCTGCGGAACAATATCAAATAGGCATTAGTCCACCTAGTTTTGATAAGCAATACATACGTGATTACTTAGAGACTTTAGACTGGGACAAAACTGCCCCAGGCCCAGTTTTACCCAGCGAAGTCGCTTTGTTTTGTTCAGAAAAATACCGAGAAGCAGAGCTTAAATTGACCAAAGATTAGACCAAGTCCTACACATATTTGTGGTGACACCAGATCATGTTGACTGAATAATTGAAATAACTCACTGACGTTACGCAGTAACTGCGCTTTACTCTCATTTGCCGCGCCGAGCACCGCAAGTTTCGTTGGGTTTAGCCCTTAGGGTGCGGCATGGATGCCTCGCGTCGGTAGGAGGGCAGTAAGCCCTCTCTCGACCCATAGGTATCTACACAAATAATTGTTAGCATTCCCACGCAAGAACGATAACATTGTGGTGAAGATGGTAGGGGCGTATTGCATATGCTCTTATAAAATAAGCTCTATAACATATAGACTTTCAATGTTGGGCGTATGCATACGAGACTGTGAAAGTATTATGACTTTAGCTTCCTCCTGTGTAAAAGGGGGATCGAGGGGGATTTTATTAAGTCATAGATTATTGATATTTAATAATAATTTTTTAATAGATCAAATC
>CAIZMK010000010.1 GCA_903934035.1 uncultured Methylococcaceae bacterium | reverse complement strand
GGTGCATGTTTAGACTTTACAGGGCGTACCTCATTAGACGAAGCTGTTGATTTAATGTCCTTAGTGGATGTAGTCGTTAGCAATGATTCCGGCTTAATGCATGTTGCCGCTGCTTTGGATAAAAAAACCATCGCTATATATGGTTCATCCGATCCAGCATTTACACCACCGTTGAATGCAAAAGCCCAAGTCATCACCTTAAGCTTGGAGTGTTCACCGTGCTTTAAACGCGAATGTCCTTTAGGCCATACTCGCTGCTTAACAGATATAAAGCCACAACAAGTGCTTGATAGTATTGAACTGAGCTCATGAGAATTGCCATCGTTAAACTCTCGGCATTGGGAGATATCGTACATGCGATGGTGGCCTTGCAATTTATTAAAGCACAAATACCTGATCTACAAATAGACTGGATAGTTGAGCAGCGTTTCGTGGGTGTGTTAGAAAATAATCCTGATATCAATGCTATTTACACTGTTAATTTAAAGTCTTTAAAAACCCATAAGTCGGGTGTTTTTGAGCAAATTAAAGCGCTCCGTAATTACGCAAAAAATAACTATGATTTAGTTATAGATGCACAAGGGCTGCTTAAGTCAGCGATCACTGCTAGGTTATTAGGTAAAGCTGTCGCTGGATTCGACAAAGACTCTATTCGAGAAAAAGCCGCTTCATGGTTTTACACTAAAAAAGTCAACTGCGCTTATGAGGCCAACACCATCGATAGAAATGCTTTGGTGCTTAGTCAACCCTTAGGTATCAGCATTACGCCTGAACAGATACTCAACAAAAAACCTTTTTTGTTTTTTAGTAATGCCGATCAATCATTCGATGATTTTTTATCCGCAGATAAACACAACATCGTCTTGGTTATCAGCTCTACGTGGGAAAGCAGAAATTATCCTGCGGAAAAATTTGCCGCCGTTGCCGAAGCCTTGCAGCAGAATTGCTTGGTGATTTGGGGTAATGAGCAAGAAAAACAAAAGGCTGAGTGGATGGCAACTCAGTCAAATACCATTAAAGTCATGCCTAAGTTGGACTTTAATGCTTTAAAAGCACTGATCGCAAAGGCGGACTTATTGATCGGTAATGATACTGGACCTACCCACATGGCCTGGGCTTTAAACAAACCTTCAATCACTTTGTTTGGCCCTACACCGGTCAGCCGAGTTTACCAAACCGACATCAATAAAGTGCTTAAGTCAGCCTCTATCGTTAATCCCTATAAACTCAATAAACAAGATTATTCGATCAAGGACATAGCAGAGTCTGACATTATTAATCTTGCAAGAGACTTATTGGGCAGTTAACAACTTAAGATAAGATAGTGAGAATAACATTATTGGACGTAGGTTGAGTTAGCGATAGCGTAACCTGACATTGTTTCGTATTATGTCGGGTTACGGCTATCGCCTAACCCGACCTACAGAAGCACTTTGTCCTAATGTTAGGTTGCTAAGCAATTAGGCTAAATTCCATAAAGACTTTGATAAGTTTGGATAGCCTTGAGCTGTTCATCGCTGGCTTCCGCTGTTAAATATTCAATGATATTGGCCAAAGTGATAATAGCGATCACCGGCATAGCAAATTGCGCTTCAACTTCTTGTATCGCCGAACAGTCATTAAGTCCCTTTTCTTGTCTATCCAAAGCGATTAAAACCCCAGCAGGGGTAGCATGAGCCTGATTAATGATCTCCACCGATTCTCTAACTGAAGTACCTGCGGTAATGACATCATCAAGAATGATAACGTTACCTATAAGCGGAGCACCTACCAAACTACCGCCCTCACCATGATCTTTGGCTTCTTTGCGATTAAAGGCAAAAGGAATGTCATCGCCAGTAATTTGAGCATAGGCAATAGACGTTGCACTCACTAAGGGGATACCTTTGTAAGCCGGTCCGTATAAGACATCAGCTTTTATATTGGCTTGTAGTAAAGCTTGTGCATAAAAATGTCCCAACTTACCTAATTGAGCACCGGTATTAAATAAGCCAGTATTAAAGAAGTAAGGGCTGGTTCGACCAGACTTTAATTGAAACTCACCAAATTTAAGTACGCCGCAATCGAGTGTGTAGGAAATGAAATCTTTTTGATAATCAAGCATGATGTAAGAACAGGTTAAAGGTTAAGGGTTCAAGGCTAAAGGCTACATGTCTGTAGGCCGGAATAAGGCTTTTTAAGCGTAAGCGATTGAGCGTTTCCGGCATAGGTACTGTTGCTGTGCTGGAAACGCCACCACTCGCAACGCTAGCATGGTCTTATTCCGGCCTACAGTTTAAAGCATAAACTTTTCAAGTATATTATCCATAAAATTCCAACCTTGCGCAGAACAAAAATAACGGCCGTTTTGATTTATCAGCAAACCTTGTTGCAGACTTTCAGATAATGCCGGTTCTAGCGTGGCAATACTAAGCCCAGTGCTTGCAAAATAGTTTTCTGCTGTAAAACCCTGTTTTAAGCGCAACTGATTCATAATAAATTCTAATGGTAATTCCGCTACGGGAATTGCTGTTGCTCCAGAAAGCTTATGAGTGTCTTGTAAATACTGTTCTGGGCTTTTAGGTTTAACGGTACGAATAATAGCTTGCGGTAAGGTTTGAGTAATCTTACCGTGAGCACCCGCTCCGATACCTAAATAATCGCCAAACTGCCAATAATTAACATTATGCTTACACTGTAAACCTAGCTGACTGTAAGCTGAGACCTCGTACTGTCCATAACCATGATCCGCTAATAATTGTTGCCCGCGCTTTTGGGTATCAAAAATAAGCTCATCATTAGGCAGTTGCGGTGGAAACTTATGGAAATAAGTATTGGGCTCTAAGGTTAATTGATAAAAAGAAATATGAGTCGGCTTTAGGCTAATGGCTGTTGCCACATCGGTTTGGCTATCATCAGGGCCAGCGCCTGGCAAGCCGAACATTAAATCTAAATTAAAATTATCAAAGCCCGATTGCTGAGCAATTTCAGCGGCCATGATCGCTTCACGACTCGAATGAACTCGACCTAAGCGTGTTAAAAACACGTCATTAAAACTTTGTATGCCTATCGACAAACGATTAATGCCCAGCGCTCTAAATTCAGCAAATTTATGACTTTCAAAAGTACCTGGATTAGCTTCTAGAGTAATTTCAATATCAGGCTTTAAAGTCAGTTGTTGTTCTATGCCACGTAACAAGCGATTAATAGACTCAGGAGAAAACAGACTTGGTGTGCCACCACCGATAAAAATGCTATTGATGGGGCGAGTAATGGCATAGCGCTGTATATCTTCGGCTAAATCGGTCAGTAAAGCATCGATATAAGCGGCCTCAGGGGTATCAGCTTTAACAGCATGTGAATTAAAATCACAATAAGGACATTTTTTAATGCACCAAGGTATGTGTATATAAAGACTTAGGGGCGGTAAAGGCATTATTTTTGAGTTCTGGCGCGTATCAGCGATAAAATAATAACAATCAGCAGTGCAGCCAAAGAAAACTCTAGCAATATAAAAGCGCCAATTTTAAAGTATGCAAATAGTGGGTGAACAAACCTAACTAACCAGCCGCCAGCTTCATCAGCCAATGCTGAAATGTAAATTAAGCTATTCAACCAAATTTTTAAACGTACCGAAACATCAGTCATCAACATTAAATGCGTTAAGGTCACTATTAACATGCCCATCGCAAATAGATGAAAGTGAGAAACTTCCAGCATGCCTTGGTAACTTCTGGGCGGAATAAAGTTTTCTTCTGAGCCTAAATAATAGCTAATCACAGATTCGGGCATTAAGGTCATGTGATGAAAATACATCAGGCCGTTACTGAGCCACAATAAGACGATATATCCCAAAAACATTAATACCACAGTATTCAGTAATGATTTGCGCTGTTGTTCGCCGGTAACAAAATAACGCATCAATTTTGACCTTTAGTTTTTATCATCACTTGATATATCGCCATGACTTTACGAATACTACTGATGGCTGCTCGAGTACTTAATGTTGCACCACTTATGCCATCAACGCCTTTATTAAAATCCATTTCAGATAGGGGGCGTTTATATAACTTGTCAAACCATGCTTGAGGTGGTTGATATTCTGGTGGTTCATGAAAGGCAAGCGTATAGACTTTACTGAGTTCACCATCAGGGTTCAATACTATCATTAAGGTCTCTGGTTTAGTTCTGACAGTGATTGTTTCAATCGCAGCATAACCTAAAGACTTACCTTGATCTTTGCCGGTATAAAACGTGAATAAACCTGACTCTAGTTTAATTCTAGCACTTTGCTCAATCTGGGCGACTTGTTGTTCATCGGGAAATAATGATAGCAATTCAACTTGCACACCTTTACCAAAGGCCAATTCTATCGCCTCGTTTTTGCTGTAAAAGATTTGAGCAAAACTGGGAGCTATTCCGCTTAGCAATAATAAGAAAAGGACAAGCAGTTTCCCTAGGTTAGTTATTTTCATAGAGTCTCTCGCTTAGAGTTGTAATAAACTTCAAATAAATAAAGGCGTGCAGTTTAACACGGCTATCAGCCTAACAAGGGACAAAACGCTTGTGTAGGTCGGGTTAGATGCTAGCCGTAACCCGACCTACAACTGTCTTGTCTTTAGTGATAGCCAATCTTTCGTCTTAAGCTTAACTGCTCTAAGTAAAGTGGGTAGCCCTAAAAAATGAAACCAAAGCCCAGATTGAAGTCATCTGGTAAGAGGCCTTGTTTTGCAAGATAGTTACGATAATCGGCTTTAATAACTACATTAGGAATAGGTTTGTATTGCAAACCCACCTGAAATATTTCCCAGTCTTTACTAAGATCAACAGTATAACCATTCGGTACCTTAGACATCGTATTGAGTCGCTCATAACGGAAGAATGGCGCCAGATATTGTGGCGTGTTTTCCCATAATAGGGGCAAGACATCGTAACCGATCTCTGAATACCAGCCATAGTTTTGAGAGCCTATCGTCGTTCCGTTAGCTGCACTAAGAATAGCTGCATCATCTATAAATCCCCAAGAACCTAGAGTACGAAATTCAAGGCTACGATATTTCCATTGCACATGAGTTTCATACAATTGAGTGAAGGCATTAGCCTTTTGCCCAGCAAAGACTTGATTTTGTCCAGAATTACCCACATAAGCCGAACCACCGACAGTGACGCCAGGCAATTCAGCAGGATCATAGTCTAAGCGTGCAACATAACCAAAGTTATCGGCTTTTGCATTACTGCCGCCACCCCGACCTTCGCGAATACCATCAGACGTAAATGCGGATGCATCTAGGCCATTAACCACATAAGCTGTATAGGACAGGCTCGGTGTAATTGAACCAAATAAACCCGCACCCATTTCCCGCCAAGTACTTGGGATAATACGCTGCTCAACTTCGGGACGATGATTGCCGAAGTAAAATAAAGGTTCATGAGTTCGATTAACTAAACCCATTGGCATCAAGACTAGACCGGCTCTGGCATTAGCTTTAGTGTCCATAAAGAAATCTAGTGAAGCAAATTCGACAGAGACTTCACCTTTTGATTCAGAACCTTCACCAGTCGTGCCGTGTTCAAACTCAAGCTCACTATTAAATAAGATTTTATCCGTGAATTTGTAACCTGCATATAAAACCATGCGCTCCATATTGGCGCTGTCATTACTGCTACCTTTGTCACCCACTTTAGCCGAATAATTACCTTCGCCATAACCGCCAATAGAGAGACCTTTACCTGCACCATAAACTTTCGATGCAGCAGGTCCCATACCATAAGCACTTTTATATTGGGCTTCTTCAGGAATAACAAGATTAGTACGTAATTTTTCGACTTCCTGACTTAAGATGTCAGTTTTGCGCTCCAAACTCTTTACATTGCTAGTAGCGATGTTTGTTTCAGGACTGGCTGTGTTGTTGGTAGCTAGTTTATTTTCAGGATTTTGTACATTATTGACAGTCACCTTGTTTGTTGCCGCATTCATGCTGGCTTTCATTTCGTCTATTTGCTTTTGCTGTGCCTGAATAATTTGCCACATATCTTCCATAGTTTTTGGCTTATCCAACGCTTTAACTGGCACACTTAAAACAATCAGAACTATAAGTAATATTTTATTTACTAATGATTGGCTGTTCATTTATATAACCTCATCTTTTTATGGTTAATATATTCTAGCCTGATAAACACATAAATACAAATGATTCTTATTTACGAGAAGTAGTAGCCTACTTCAGTTAAGGTTTTTGGAAGTATGCGGGAGTGACTTTAGCCACGCACTCTTAGCTAAAGCCACTCCCACTGTAATCGGAACTCAACCAATTGTCGGTAGTGACTAACTTGTTATAACTAAACAAATATTTCACATTTGCCAAAGAAACCTGTATATATACCGAGCTTAGCGCATAAAGGCCGCTTAACTCGCTAAATAAGGCGAACAAGCTATACGGGACAGGGCATTGCGAATAGGGATAATTACAACCCATCAAATTAAAAGTAGGAGTAAGGTTATGTTTGAAATATTTTTTATGTTTACGGTCATTTTTGTAGCTTATGTGGTTTATCACATGTTCAATGAGCAGAAAGAAGCTCCTACCAACTCGAGCAATCCTGTAGTTAAGCCCCTACACGATGTTTCTGCTGTGCTAGCAACCAAACCCGCTGTCGTTCTTGCCCCTAAGACGTCTAATCAAAGTAAAAAACCTGCTGCAGTTAAGGCTAAGACTAAGGTCGTTAAAAAAACGCCCGTTACCACAACAGCCAAAAGTACAGACATTAAAAAAGGTTTACGTGATCCAAAAACTGGCGAGGTAGCAACGACTTATAATAATTATCGTTTTACAAAACGATGGATAAAAGATGCCTTGGTTAGCGAAGGTTTTTTAGAAAAAGTTTATAAGAATAACGAGCTAGAGCCAGAGATTGAAGCCACTATAAAAGCTGCTATTGTTAAGCTAGAAGCCTTAGAAAAATATAAGCCTTAGTTGTGTCTTCTGGCTCATAGGTATCTATACAAATAATTGTTAGCATTCCCACGCAAGAACGATAATATTGTGGTGAAGATCGTAGGGGCGTATTGCATACGCCCTTATAAAATAAGACCTATAACATATAGACTTTCAATGTTGGGCGTATGCAATACGCCCCTACGCTGTTTTTTTATCGTTCCACATCGATAAGAAACTTGTGTAGATACCTATGCTTCTGGCTAGGGGAGAGATAAATTAGGTATTGTGGTGCTGTTGGTAGGGGCGTATTGCATACGCCCTATTAAAAACGCGTTTCTAAATACATTTTATTGAAAGCATTATCAGCAATCTACAATTTTTAATGTTTGATAAATGAGCCTATGCAATATGCCCTTACGGTTTTTTTGTCTTTTCCGGTAGATAATCGGTTTGGTTGCCAGAAACGTTCAATCGCTTACGCTCGAAAAGTCTTATTCCAGCCTAAAACCACTAAACACCGTAGGGACGGACAGGTCGCGACCTGTCCCTGCATGCCTACATCTGCTCCCACAAATAATCTAAGCCTATCAATACTCTGTCTTTACTGGCATTTACTATCACCGCAATTCAAGCAAGTCATACAACCATCCATCATGACCATGGCTTTGGTGCTGCACTTTTGGCAAAGTATGGCTTTTTCAGGGAATGCCTGACCTCCTGACTCACCATGTTGCGCTTCAAACTCGCGGCGCTTTTCATCTAAGAAGTTTTTTTGATGATCAGTCATAACATCGGGCTTAATCATGCCTATATGCTTTAGATGCGATTCAATCGCATAGCCGATTTCAGCGACTAGGGAAGGCATAAATACCCCGCCTTTCTTAAAATAGCCACCACGCGGATCAAACACGCCTTTCATTTCTTCTACTAAGAAGCAGGCATCTCCACCCTTACGAAATACCGCTGAAATAACGCGTGTCAGTGCCAGCACCCACTGAAAATGCTCCATGTTTTTAGAGTTAATGAAAATTTCATAAGGACGGCGTTCTTCATGAGAAGTGCCAAGATTTAGCACCATGTCGTTAATGGTGATGTACAAGGCATGTTCAGACTGCGGGGTTTTAATCTTATAAGTTGAGCCTAATAAAACTTCTGGGCGCTCTACTTTTTCGTGCATACTTTCTAAGGATAACTCAGGTTTAACTGATTCCTCGGTTTCTTTGTTCAGCACTTTATAGCTGACGATTTTTTTAGCAATTTTGTGTGTCATATTCATGTCTCTGTTTAGTATTAAGGCTGCGGTTAACTTAGAATTTTCCGTAGTAACCTTCTTTTAGCGCGTCGAATAAATTCGCAGCACTATGAATTTCGCCATCGTACTCAACATCTTCATTGCCTTTAAATTCGACTACGTGCCCATCTTCTAAAGTAAATTGATAAGTGGTGTTTTCCAAGTCAGATTCTTTAACGAGTACGCCTTGGAATACTTCTGGATTAAAGCGGAAGGTCGTGCAACCTTTTAAGCCTTTGTCATAAGCATATTCATAAATAGACTTAAAGTCTTCATAAGCAAAGTCGGTAGGCACATTAGCGGTTTTAGAAATAGATGAATCTATCCATTTTTGCGCAGCGGCTTGTATATCTACATGTTGCTTAGGGGTGACATCATCAGCGGCAATAAAGTAGTCGGGTAATTTTTGCTCAGGATCTTCGCTATAAGGCATAGCCTTAGGATTAACCATTTCTCTATAGGCTAATAATTCAAAAGAAAATACATCGATCTTTTCTTTAGATTTTTTACCAGCACGAATCACATTACGTGAATAATGATGAGCAAAACTAGGCTCGATACCATTACTAGCGTTATTGGCTAAAGAAAGCGAGATAGTGCCTGTCGGTGCAATAGAGCTGTGATGAGTAAAACGCGCACCAGTTTCAATTAATTCAGCAATTAACTCGGGTTCTTCCTTAGCGATTTGTTGCATATAACGACTGTATTTTGCATGTAAGACTTTGCCAGAAATAGAGTCGCCTAGCTTATAACCATCGGTAATCATTTCTGGGCGCTTGTGCAGCATTTCACCAGTCACGGTAAAGATTTGCTCCATAATAGGTGCCGGGCCTTTTTCTTTCGCTAAAGATAAGCCTGCTTTCCAGCCTTCTATTGATAACACTTTAGTCACTTCTTCAGTAAAACTTAAAGATGCATCGTCACCATAGCACATACCCAGCATAGTTACGGTTGAACCTAAGCCTAAGTAGCCCATGCCATGACGACGTTTACTAATAATTTCTTCGCGCTGTTTCGGTAAAGGCAGGCCGTTAATTTCGACGACATTATCCAGCATACGTGTAAAGATTTTGATGGCTTTACGATAAGTATCCCAATCAAAATAGGCATCACTGGTGAAAGGTTTTTTGACAAAGCGAGTTAAATTAATAGAGCCTAATAAACAGCTACCATAAGGCGGTAAGGGTTGTTCTCCGCAAGGATTGGTGGCGCGAATCTTCTCGCAAAACCAGTTGTTATTCATCTCATTAACTTTGTCGATTAAAATAAAACCAGGCTCAGCATAATCGTAAGTGGAACTCATAATGATGTCCCATAAGCGACGAGCTGGTAGGGTTTTAGATACTTTACAGGCCACTAAGCCATCGCTATTAAGCACATAACCTTCAGTAACTGGAAGGTCACGCCAAATAATTTTTTGGCTGTCATTTAAATCTAAT
>CAIZMK010000009.1 GCA_903934035.1 uncultured Methylococcaceae bacterium | reverse complement strand
TTATTCCTCTCTTTAGCAAAGAGGGGTTAGGGGAGATTTGATCTATTAAAAAATTATTATTAAATTTCAATAACCTATGGCTTAATAAAATCCCCTTCGATCCCCCTTTTACAAAGGGGGAAGCTAAAGTCATAATACTTTCACAGTCCCATTTGTAAAGCCACTCCCACCAAATCCCCTTAAATATGGTTAGTCAAGGCTGGTGTGGCGGTAATAAAGGCAACTGTAAGGTTAAATCTTACTCAGCATTTTCAATCGCTTCTTCTGCTTCCATCCAAGCTGATTCTGCATTATCCAGCGCCTTGTCTACTTGAACTTTTCGATCTAATATCCGCTTTAAACGCTCTTTTTCTGAGGCTTCATAAAGCCCCGGATCGGCTAATTGATGCTCTAGTTCGCGTTGTTCATTATGATATTTTTCAACGGCCATTTCTGCTTTCTTAAGGGCATCAAACAGAGGCTTATGTTTTTTTCTTCGATCGGCATCCAGTTTTCTTTGATCTTTGCGAGATACCGTATCGGTGTTTTCTGTGATTGATTTATCATCGGTTTTTTTCTGCTCGGTGAGCCATAATCGATAATCGTCAAGATCGCCATCAAAAGGCTGAACTTTGCCGCCAGCGACTAATAATAACTGATCTGTAACAGAGCGCAATAAGTGTCGATCATGAGAGACCACCACAATAGCGCCTTGGTAATCTTGCAGCGCTACGCTTAAGGCATGACGCATTTCTAAATCTAAATGGTTAGTCGGCTCATCCAGCAGTAATAGATTAGGGTTTTGATAGACTAATAGTGCTAAGACTAAGCGGGCTTTTTCTCCGCCAGAAAAGGGTTTAACGGCTTCTAAAACCTTATCGCCTTGAAAATCAAAGCCACCTAAAAAGTTACGTAGATCTTTTTCTGTAGCTTGCTTATCTATTTTTTGTAGATGCCATAACGGGCTTTCGTCTACTTGGAGTTGTTCTAATTGATGCTGAGCAAAATAACCAATTTTTAAGGCTTCAGCTTCTTGTCTTTTGCCTGACATCGGCTGCATATCACTGGCTAAGACTTTAATTAAACTCGATTTACCCGCACCATTTGGACCTAATAAACCAATGCGATCACCAGGTGAAATAGATAAGCCGGCTTGCTTAATAATACAAGTTTCGCCATAACCGATGTCGGCTTTATCTAAGGTCAATAAAGGATTAGGCATTTTGCCGGGTTTGGCAAAACTAAAGTCGAAGGGCGAATCGACATGCGCCATAGCAATGACTTCCATGCGCTCCAAGGCTTTAATACGGCTTTGTGCTTGCCGCGCTTTGGTGGCTTGGGCTTTAAATCGGTCGACAAAGCTTTGGATGTGAGCTATTTCCCGTTGTTGCTTTTGAAAAGCGGATTGTTGCTGCGCTAACTTCTCCGCACGCATTCGTTCAAAAGCCGAATAATTGCCAGTATAAATTTCGGCTTTGTTCTGTTCAATATGTACGATGTGATCGGTGATAGTGTCGAGAAAATCACGATCATGTGAAATCAGTAATAAAGTGCCAGGATATTTGCATAACCAGTCTTGTAGCCAAATAACTGCATCTAAATCTAAATGGTTAGTGGGTTCATCCAATAGCAATACGTCAGAACGACACATCAAGGCCTGCGCCAAGTTAAGACGCATACGCCAACCGCCTGAAAACGAGTTGACGGCATTGTGTTCTTGAGCGGCGCTAAACCCTAAGCCGTTCATTAAGCGTGAAGCTCTGGCTTGTGCAGTATAACCACCAATGTTTTCTAAAGCGGCATGAAGTTCGGCTTGTTTTAAGCCGTTGTCTAAGCTTTCTGCTAGTTGTAATTGAGCTTGTAAACGCCTTAATTCTTGATCGCCATCAATAACATAATCAATTGCCGAACTTGTAACGGCAGGGGTTTCTTGCGCAACATGGGCGATTTCTAAATGCGGTGGCATAGAAAAGTCACCTTCATCTAAATGCAGTTCTTTTCTGACCAGTGCAAATAAACTCGATTTACCAGCACCATTGGCACCGGTAAAGCCAGCTTTTTGGCCTTTGTGAATAGTGAAGGTCGAGTTGGAAAACAGCACCCGCGCACCACGGCGCAGAGCTATATTTTTAAAATTTAACATGGGTGTTTGAGAGTAAAGGCGAAAGTAAAAAGGCTAAAGGCTAGGGTAGGTTGGATTAGTGATAGCGTAACCCAACAATTCGAAGTTCATCCTGTCGGGTTACGCTATCGCTAACCCGACCTACAGGGCTTTTTATTTCCCCTCTTTAGCAAAGAGGGGTTAGGGGAGATTTGGTCTATTAAAAATAATCATAAAATATTAGGCGAAAGGCTAAGGTAGGTTGGGTTAGGGATAGCGTAACTCAATAATTCGAAGTTCATCCTGTCGGGTTACGCTATCGCTAACCCGATCTACATAGTTTCCTGTTATTTTCTTAAAAGCAACACACATCCTATGCTTTTAAGCATAGCGTTCGATCATTTTCTCAGCTTGTTCGGCAAACGCTTCTAGGTTGCCTTTTTTTACTTTATCAACAGGAATCACTAAAGCGGTTGTTAAATCAATGTAGATATAAACATAGCGTTTGCCGTATTCGACTCTGACTAATTCAGCCCAAGGCATTTTATGCTTACCACTCGGTGATTTTTCTAATAAGTGCGTGGGATCAGCAGGATCTATGCTTAATTGATAAGTACCAAATAAATTACTTTTTTCTTTGGCGGTATAGGATTTGATCAGTTTTTGTTGCCAACGTGACAGTGTTGTTTTGGGTACAAGGAATGACCATAGTGCTGCAATTGCGGCAATATAAGCAGAAGTAGTCAAGTCTTGATAATAAAAGTAATAAAAGCCACTTAGGAGTGTCATCACGGCCGGTACTATCAAACGATTCATTCTGTGGTCATTTTGATAGACTTCAGTCTTCATGTAACGCGCTGTGTTAAAGTTAATTAAATCTTCTTCGACAAATTCGTATTCTATTTCAAACATATTGTTAGTCTTATTGTAGTTGAAAGGTTTTAGTACATTTTATTAGCCATAATACGCAGCCCATTAAATCGCTGATAGTGCTGTATTTACCTCTTAAAACCAGAGAGCCGTAATCATAATCTAAAGTAAGTGGGTATTATAGTTAAGTAAGCGAGCATTACTAAAAATTAATTCTATTTGGCTTTTGGCTTTCATATAGTGTTACTTTATAAGCATACTTATCTTCATAAGTAATTATTCCCGAAGGGTAAGCATGACAAGGGCTGTATAGCTTTCAAAAGTGAGTATTTTGTAGGGGTGACAGCTTTGTCCAGTACACAAAAAATTAAATACAGGGCGAATCTGTCACCCCTACAATAAAACAAGGTGGCAGATCGATAAGGCGCTAATTGCTTCAGGCTATAAGTTTTTATTGCTATTCGAAAAGAGTAGTTTCGGCATAGCAGATTGTAAAATGCTCTACGATAATGCAGGTGAGTCGATAGACTGCCAATTTCTTGATGTTAACCAAGCCTTTATAAATTTAATTGGTGTTAACCCGAGTTATAAAACCGCTACGCAGATTTTTCTTGATATTAAAAAATATAGTTTTGATTGGATTAGAACTTTTGCAAAGGTAGCCAAAACAGGGGAGCAACTTCATTTTGAAGAGCTATTTCAGTTCAATAAGCGCAGGTATGATTGTACAGTCTAACAATCTAAAAAAGATCACTTTGTCGTCATGCTGACCGACATCGCTAATCGTAAGAATCATGAAGAACAGCAGTGGCAATACACCGAACAGATTAGCCATTATGCTGATGAGATTAAACAAATCTATGATTACGCGCCTTGCGGATATTGTTCAATTGATAAAAATGACTACTTTTTACATATCAACAAAATGGCACTTAAATGGCTGTACTTTAGGAATGAGGATGTTGTTAATAAAGTTCGCTTCCAAGAATTATTATCAGTTCCCTCGCTAGATAAGTTTCTTCGTATTTGTCAGGAAGCGATGACAAACAGTCTTAAACATGCCGATGCCACAATGATTATGATAACCTTAAGCAGTCATCGTACGCTTATTAGCTTAATGATTAACGAAAACGGAGTTGGCAAAGGCAAGAAAGTCATGATTGATGTGATGTAAATTGTAATAAATTGTAGGCCGGAATAAGACCACCCAAGCGTAGCGCGTGGTGGCGTTTCCGGCACAGGATTGCTGTCTATGCCGGAAACGCTTTACTCGCTACACTCTTAAAGCCTTATTCCGGCCTACAGCTTCTCTCTTAAAGCCCTATTCCAGCCTAGAACTACAACTTATTCCGTCCTACATCTACAAAACTATCTCCCACATAGAACTCATAAACAAGAGGCAATTAATGCCTTTATTCGATAGATTAATAATTCCTATATTAGTTAATATTTATGTCATTACAACTGTAATAGTTTATATTTATGTCATTACAATATTCAAGCAAGCAAGCAAGCAAGCAAGCAAGCAAGCAAGCAAGCAAGCAAGCAAGCAAGCAAGCAAGCAAGCAAGCAAG
>CAIZMK010000008.1 GCA_903934035.1 uncultured Methylococcaceae bacterium | reverse complement strand
TTGCTTGCTTGCTTGCTTGCTTGCTTGCTTGCTTGCTTGCTTGCTTGCTTGCTTGCTTGCTTGCTTGCTTGCTTGCTTGCTTGCTTGCTTGCTAAATATTGTATGTTAGGCATCTAAAATTACAGGGAATTAAATTCTATAGATTATTACAAAACCTAAGCTATACAAAACCTTGAATAAGCCTCTTAATTGCCTTCTTATTAAATCTTTACATTAACAAACTATCGCTCTCAAGTGGAGCGCCCTTACCCACAGCTAAGGTTTTGTAGGCCGAAATAAGACAAGCTAAGCGTAGCGCAGGGTTGCGTTTCCTGCAGTTCAATCAATATATATGCTGGAATAAGTTTAAATATTTCTAAACTGTGGGTAGTGAGGGTTGAGGTGGGGTTTAATAAAACCAAAATAAAATAAGCACAAACGCTAACGATTTAAAGTAATATCTATAGCTGACAATGGATATAAAACCTCAAAACCAAGCCAACTCTTCAACCTAATGCCTTACAAACACTAATCACTATGAGCTATCAATCAACCATAGGCCCCGTCATGCTGGACATAGAGGGCTTAACGCTCGCTCCGCATGAACACGAAAAGCTACAGCATCCCAACACAGGTGCGGTGATTCTGTTTGCACGCAACTATGAAAACCCCCAACAAGTGACTGAGCTGATTGATAGCATACGTGCAGTAAGATCAGGGCCGCTATTGATTGCTGTTGATCAAGAAGGTGGCAGAGTACAGCGCTTTCAAAATGGCTTTACGCGCTTGCCGCCTGCAGCCAGCTATGCACGTGCTCCTGAATTGGCTGAATCTGCTGGTTGGTTAATGGCTGCTGAATTATTAGCCATCGGTGTGGACTTTAGCTTTGCACCGGTTTTGGACATTGATTGCGGCGTTAGCCAAATTATAGGTGATCGTTCTTTCTCTACCGACGCAGAACTGGCAACTCAACTATCGAGTTCTTTTAGAAAAGGCATGAAATCGGCTGGCATGGCGGCCACTGGCAAGCATTTTCCTGGTCATGGCGCTATCGCTTTAGATTCACATTTAACCCTGCCTATCGATGAACGTGACTTAGAAAGCCTTCGTAACAAAGATTTAATACCCTTTAAACAGTTAATCAACGAGGGCTTAGAAGCAGTCATGCCAGCGCATGTGCTTTATACCCAAATCGATGCTAATCCTGCTGGTTTTTCAAAATTTTGGATTCAAACCATACTGCGCGAAGAATTAAACTTTAAGGGTGTAGTCTTTAGCGACGATTTAAGCATGGAAGGCGCTGCCTTTGCAGGAGACTTTCCAGAACGTGCCAAACGCGCTCAACAAGCTGGCTGTGATATGTTATTAGTCTGTAATAATCCGGCAGCAGCGGAACAAATACTTGAGGCGTTACCGGTCACTAACGACCCTGTTAGAACGCAACGACTCATGAGTATGCAAGGTCAAAAACGCTTAGATAGAACAGAGTTAATGAACTCTAGCTTATGGCAAAAAACCGCTGCACTCATTAAACAGCATAGAGAACGCTATGCTTGAAGAAATTAATAACGTACTAGCGGATGCTGACCTATTAGTTAATGAACAAGAAATTGCCGCCGCCATCACTCAAATCGCTGAGCAAATTAATAGTAAGCTAGCTGATAGCAATCCGCTACTACTATGCGTGATGAATGGCGGCTTAGTCTTTACAGGCCAATTATTACCAAAGCTCACTATCGCACTGACTTTTGATAGCATTAACGCCAGTCGCTATGATAATCAAACCAGTGGTGGCGCTATAAAGTGGATAAATACCCCACAAAATTCAGTTAAAAACAGAACCATTTTGATTGTTGATGATATATTAGACGAAGGCATCACCCTCACAGCTATCTATGATTATTGTTTAGCACAGGGCGCAACTGCTATCTATAGCGCAGTTTTAGTCAACAAATTACTAGAGCATAGCAAACCTATACAAGCTGACTTTATCGGCCTCAACCTAGAAAACCGATATTTATTCGGCTATGGCATGGACTACAAAGGTTATTTACGTAATGCTCCAGGCATTTATGCCTGTAAATAATTACATGAGTCATTGTTGTAATTGTAGGCCGGAATAAGACCATGCTAGCGTAGCGCGTGGTGGCGTTTCCGGCACACGATCGATATGAATGCCGGAAACGCTTTACTCGCTGATGCTCGAAAAGCCTTATTCCGGCCTACTAAAAAGGTTATTTTCGTCATGCTCCAGGCATTTATGTCTGTAACGAATTACATGAGTCATTGTTGTATTTGTAGGTCGGGTTAGCGATAGCGTAACCCGACAAAATTACCTTTGAAATGTCGGGTTACGCTTCGCTAACCCGACCTACGTCAATAAATCGTTACGTTGGCTGCGAGGCGATAAGCTGTAGGGGCGACAAATACTTAACATCCGTCTATTATTTTTATGTCTAGGAGCTAATATGCAAGCCTTTGTTAAAAATATCGCAGAACAAAATCATCACCAACCGACTCACTTATTACGAATACTACATGCTATTCAAGCTCGCTATCATTACATTCCTGAAGTCGCTATCGAGCAACTTGCCTTATTGCTAAACATAGCTCGCACCCAAATCATCGGCGTCATTGAGTTTTATAGTTTTTTCCATCTCACCCCACGCGGGCGTTACGAATTATTAATTAGCGATTCTATTACCGACCATCTACTCGGCAAGCACGAAATCACCGATTATTTATCAAAGAAATTACAAGTTGACATCGGTGAGGTTCGAACTGATGGTCTAGTCAGCTTGGATAATACTTCTTGTACAGGACTTTGTGACCAAGGCCCTGCTGGCTTAGTTAATGGCTATGCCCTGCCCCATCTTGATCATGCGCGTATCGATCAAATCAGCCTGCTGATTAATCAAGAAACACCATTAGAGCAATGGCCTACAGAATTATTTCAAATCAATGACAATATTATCAAACGCGGTTTATTATTAAATCATCCGCTAGCACTTGGCGATGCTTTACAAGCAACTTTTAAACGCGGCTTAAGCGCTACATTAGCTGAAATTGATAGCTCAGGTTTACGTGGACGTGGCGGCGCTGGTTTTAAAACTGCCAGTAAATGGCAATATTGCCGCGATGAAGCTGAAAGCCAACGCTACGTGGTTTGTAATGCCGATGAAGGTGAGCCCGGCACCTTTAAAGATCGCGTACTCTTAAATAGCTATGCTCAACAAGTCTTTGAAGGCATGACTGTTTGTGCGGCCATTATCGGAGCTGAGCAGGGCTTCTTATACCTCCGTGGCGAATATTTGTTTTTATACGATAGCCTGCAAAACATACTAGCAGAACGCAGACAACTCGGCTTATTGGGCAAAAACCTACTTAATAGCGGTGTAAACTTTGATATCGACATCTGCTTAGGTGCTGGCGCTTATATCTGCGGCGAAGAATCAGCCTTAATCGAATCACTAGAAGGCAAAATGGGCATACCTCGCAATCGCCCGCCCTACCCTGTCACTCACGGCTATTTAGGTAAACCTACCGTTGTTAATAATGTAGAAACTTTTTTTGCTGCTGCGGCCATTGCTCATCGTGGCGGTGATTGGTTTGCCAGTATCGGCACCGATAAATCCAAAGGTACTAAAATACTCAGCATTAGCGGCGATTGTGCCAAGCCGGGCATATATGAATATGGCTTTGGAACGCCTATAGAAACCATCTTAAACGATTGTGGTGCAGAAGAATTATTGGGACTACAAATCGGCGGCCCCTCTGGATTATTTATTTCTGACTCAGAGCTACAACGCAAACTGGCTTTTGAAGATTTAGCCACTGGCGGCTCATTTATTATCTTTAATAAACAGCGTAATTTGCTTGATATCGTTAATAACTTTACTCATTTCTTTGCCCATGAAAGCTGTGGCTTTTGTACGCCTTGC
>CAIZMK010000007.1 GCA_903934035.1 uncultured Methylococcaceae bacterium | reverse complement strand
TCACGCTCTTGCTTAATTCTTATCGTTTCCACGCTCGATTTACATCTGTAGGCTAGAATAAAATTTGTTAGGGTGGATAAGCGCCAGAGACTGTGAAAGTATTCTTTTTATTCCCCTCTTTAGCAAAGAGGGGTTAGGGGAGATTGGGTCTATTAAAAAATTATTATTAAATATCAATAATCTATGACTTAATAAAATCCCCCTCGATCCCCCTTTTACAAAGGGGGAAGCTAAAGTCATAATACTTTCACAGTCTCGCCAGCGCATCCACCCTACAAAACTATAAGTAGATGTCGATTGTAATCTATAGGCCGATCGTAATGTAGGGACAGGTCGCGATCTGTCCCGTGCGTCAAATAATAGTTATGATCTCCACGTTCTTCAATGTTCATGCAATTCAATTGAATATTCACTCGCCTAGCTGGACTCAGCGTTTCCATAACAGGCTATGACTTCAAGCCAGCGTAATAATGGTTTTCTCGGCTAAGCTTTTGAGTATGTCCAGACCAGCATTGATGATAAGTTCAGGATTTGGGTGCTGTGATTCTACTGCAACTTGCTGTAAACAATCGGTTGCTAATATAGCGTCTTGAGCTTGAATAATTTCTAACAAGCGATAGGTCAGGGCGGTAATTTCTATGAAATTAACCTCATCATCTGCATCTCGATAAACAACGATAAAAGTCGGTTGTTCTGGCACTGCTAAAGGTAAAAAGTGAGGACCTATTTTATGTACAGGGTATTGATACACTAAAGGCCAGGCCAGCGCTGAGAGTGCTATAGCTTGATTGAGTAGTTCATCCAGATGCTTATCATGACCGATTACTTCGATTTCTGAAGTGGCTAAGGCCATTTCTACCCATTCATAATGAGCCAGTTCCAGCATAAAGGGTAAGTCATCTTCGCAGTGGCGTTCATGCTGTAAGTAGACAAGAAACTCAGCGGGTATTTGTAAAAAATAGGGTGTGTGGCATGGGTGTTTGGCGTAAAAGTCTTGGACTAAGTCTAGCCATTGTTGGTCATTGTGCAGGGCGCGTAACACAGGAAAATTGCCGGATAAAAAGCCATCAATATTGTTAAAGAATAAGTTTCTGTACATGGCCATGCGCGGTTCTGCTACATCAGCAGGCATAGGGTTTCGTTTTGGATCTCTGATATAAGCGGCAAAGGCCTGCTGAGTGCTTTTAAAGTCTTGCTTGTTGTTCATGCTGTGTACCCATGAGCATTTTGTAGCGACTTGATAGTTTGCACTTCTTTGAGTAATTCGGGTAGGGCAGGGAGATTGAAGTCACGTTCTAGCAACGTCGGAAATACACCATAAAGTTGATAAGCTTGTTCTAAAAGTTGCCAGACGGGGTCAATAATATCTGCACCATGGGTATCGACTAAGAAATCATCAGCTTCTTTATAGTGACCAGCAATATGAGCATAAGCAATGCGTTGAGCGGGCATGGCTTTTAAAAAGGTTTCAGCGTTATAACCATGATTGATGCTGTTAACATAAATATTATTAACGTCGAGCAATACCTGGCAGTCGGCTTCAGCAACGACGGCATTGAAGAAATCAATTTCGGTCATTTCTTGGCCAGGAGCGGCGTAATAAGATACATTTTCGATGGCAATTTTTTGTTCTAGGATATCTTGTACACGCTTAATGCGAGCAGCGACATGCGATACGGCTTCTGGGGTAAAAGGTATTGGCATCAGATCATATAAATGTCCGCCTAGGCTGCAATAACTAAGATGTTCGCTGTACAGTTTAATCTGATGATCAGCCATGAAGCGTTTAATATCATGAACCAGTTGTTCATCTAGCGTGTCAGAACTGCCTATCGATAAAGATAAGCCATGACAAATAAAGTCAAAACGTTCGGTCATTGCTCGTAAGGCTTTGCCCGATTTTCCGCCCATAGCGATCCAGTTTTCTGGAGCGATTTCATAAAAACTAACTTCTGGCGGAGCTGTAGCCAGTATTTGATTTAACAGGGGGCGTCTTAAGCCTAAACCTGCGCCATGAATAAGCTGAGGAGTGCTGTCCATAAGAACATCTGGGTGATAGTCTAAAAATTGGAAGGCATGAGGTCATGCCTTCCTTTAAATCGTTAATGTAGAGCAGTGCGCATTAACGTTTATTTGGCATGTATTACTACAGGTGCTGGCATATTCATACCTGCGCCACAAGCGCCTTCTTTACCTTTCATGGATTCATTTTTCATCATTTCACCACAAGCGCCTTCTTTGCCTTTCATCATGGCACCGCAAGCTTGTTCCATACCTGGTTTCATTTTGCCGTCTTTCATCATGTCGCCGCACGAGCCTTCAGAAGCTTTTGCTGCTGGTGCAGGCGCTGCTGCCGCTGGTTTTGCATGTCCTGCACAAGCACCTTCTGGAGCTTTAGGCTTAGCCATGCCGCCCATAGCTGCGCCACAGGCCATTTCTGCCGCTGCTTCAGCCACTTGCATATAACCGCTGTTAAGTTCAGTCATGCCGAAAGGATTGGCTTCTGCGTTAACGTTAGTTGCAGCAAAAGTTGAAAGTAAAGCGGCGCCCATAGCTGCAGCTAAAGGTGATTTATTCATAGATTTCATGTTAACTCCCGTTATTGTTATAGGTATTCGACCATTACAAAGAGTCGAATGTCGCTATCATACCAAAGACCCATTGATAAAGAATTAATATCCTTAAATTGTGAGTGTATTAGCAGTAGAGATTTGAAAAAATAGACTTTTCGTTTACTCTTAGTGGCCATTGTCATGCCACATATATCGTTCTTATCCAGTGCTTCAGTGTATCGCTGACTCGCTTTGCGTCAAGTAAGTTGTAGGTCAATGGGATGTGTATAAAGATTGGCGTTCTACTTTTATGTAGGTCGGGTTAGCGATAGCGTAACCCGACAAAATAGCCTACAAATGTCGGGTTACGCTACGCTAACCCGACCTACGTATCCAATTTATATCGTTGCCACACTCTGCGTCAAGCAGGTAACTCATACAGAATTATTATCATGAATAAAAGCAAACGTCAGGCGCTATTTGATAAGTTGGCTGAGGCCATACCTGACCCAAAAACAGAGTTGAATTATAGTAGTGCGTTTGAACTTCTGATCGCCGTGGTTTTATCGGCACAAGCGACGGATAAAGGTGTTAATAAAGCGACGGCTAAGCTGTTTGCCGTTGCTAATACACCAGAGACCTTATTGGCTTTGGGCGTAGAAAGTTTAAAGAGCTATATAAATAGTATCGGGTTATATAACAGTAAAGCTGAGCATGTCATTAAGCTCTGCGATCAATTAATACGTTTACATGCAGGGCAGGTACCTGAAACGCGGGACGAGCTTGAGGCCTTGCCGGGTGTTGGAAGAAAAACAGCGAATGTCATTTTAAATACCGCTTTCGGTCAGCCTACTATTGCTGTGGATACCCATATTTTTAGAGTCGCTAATCGCACTAAGATTGCCATAGGTAAGAATGTAACTATAGTAGAGCAAAATTTGGATAAGACCGTGCCTAAAGTGCATAAGCAAAATGCCCATCATTTACTGATCTTACATGGTCGCTATACTTGTATTGCTAGAAAGCCGCGTTGCCAGAGTTGTGTGATAGAAGAGCTGTGTGAGTTTGAGGATAAGTTGATAGATTAAAGACATATCGTTTTATATAGGTCGGAATAAGACCATGCTAGCGTAGCGCGTGGTGGCGTTTCCGGCACAGAAGCTTGATTATGCCGGAAACGCTTTGCTTGCTTACGCTCGAAAAGCCTTATTCCAGCCTACAGCCTGGGCGAATCAATTCGCCCCTACATTACCGCTACAACTGTACTTAAGAATATTACCAAGGAGTTTATGTATGAAACAGTATCAGGTTATGCACTCTGTTGATGAGCAATCATCCGACATCGCTAAAGCAGGTTTTAGAGAATTATTGGCTTGGGCCTTTTATGATTTTGCTAACTCTGGCTATACCACGGTAGTACAAACCACTATATTTAGTGCTTATTTTGTTGGTGTAGTCGCGGGCGCTGAGCAAGGAGTGACCCCGGGTTTTTCGACACTACTGTGGTCGTTGGCGATAGGACTCGCTAATTTTGTGGTGATGATCAGCGGGCCGTTGCTAGGCGCTATTGCCGATCATCGTGCTTGTAAAAAACGCTTTCTATTAATCTCATCGATAGGTTGTATTACAGCAACCGCTAGCTTGGCATGGGTAGGCCCTGGTGATATCACAATGGGGATGATTTTAGTAACTGTGTCGGCCATCATGTTTGCCAGTGGTGAAAATCTGATTGCCGCCTTTTTGCCAGAACTCGTGCCTGAAGAGAATATGGGACGCTTGTCAGGTTATGGTTGGGGATTAGGTTATGTTGGGGGCTTACTGACTTTGGGTATCTGTTTAGCCTATATTACTTGGGCTAAACAACAAGGCTTAACCTCCACTCATTATGTGCCTGTGTCCTTACTTATTACCGCGCTCATTTTTGCTTTGGCAGCACTGCCTACTTTTATCTGGTTACGTGAGCGAGCCATTCCCGCAGTATGGGATAAAAGTCGTAGCAGTTTACAGATCAGTTTTGCAAGATTACTCCATACCTTTAAAGAAGCAGCTCGCTTTCAGGATTTACTGTGGTTTTTGATAACCTTAGGAGTCTATCAATCGGGTGTCAGTACGGTGATTGTTTTAGCGGCTATTTATGCACAGGAAGTCATGGGTTTTGATACTCAAGCCTTGATAATCTTGATTATGGTGGTGAATGTGACGGCGGCAGTGGGAGCTTTGATTTGCGGGCATTTGCAAGATCGAATGGGCTCAGTTCCAACGCTGGCTATCACTTTAGTTATCTGGATTATTGCGGTTATCGTGGCATTGTTAGCGCATGAAGCTATTGATATGTGGATTGCTGGTAATTTGATTGGTTTGGCGATGGGGGCTAGTCAGGCGGTAGGTCGGGCTTTGGTGAGTAAGTTTTCACCTGTGGAACGTACCGGTGAGTTTTTAGGTTTATGGGGCTTAGTTAATCGATTGTCGGCTATCATCGGGCCGTTGAGCTATGGTTTGATTAATTATGCGAGTCAAGGAAATCACCGCATGTCGTTATTATCGACCTTGGTATTTTTTATGATCGGTTTAGTGTTGTTAGTAAAAGTCAATGAAAGTCGAGGTAAAGCAGTTGCGACTTTGAAAGTATTATAATTTTAGTTTGCCCATCGGTACATTTCACATCGTAGGGACAGGTTTCGACCTGTCCCTACATTACGATCCATTCAATGATTATTATTAAATATCAATAACCTATTACTTAATAAAATCCCCCTCGATCCCCCTTTGTAAAATCATAGGTATCTACACAAGTTTCTTATCGGCGTGGAAACGATA
>CAIZMK010000006.1 GCA_903934035.1 uncultured Methylococcaceae bacterium | reverse complement strand
TGCTAGCTTTGAAATGATAAGGTTGAGCTTACAACGATACTGGTGCAAGAGGTAGTTTGTTGATTAGCGCTACCAAAAATTATGAAAGGTTTAATACTTATAAACACATATTATCAATTGCTTAAAACCCTAAGCGAACTAGATAAAATGCTAGTTTTACATTGAGTTACTTACAAAGCCACGGTAACGCGTTGTACCGGTGATAATTCACCATTAGCAACTCCTTTATCCCACCAGCGCAAGCGGTATTCACGGACTTCTGGGGTAGTATTATCTAACAATGGGCGTTCGTCATACCAAGGTTTGATCATAGCGATACCCAAAAACTCCCAGGGACCATTGTTACGACGACTTTCGATTGATACACCGTCATGCTGATATTTAGTAAAGGTAAACTTAACGCGTTCGAAGTCTGTGCCACGCTCGGTACTGGCTGTAAATTCAGGAAAAATATGAACGCTATTGTCCTGACTACCGATAATGCCCATATCTTGACCTACCGAGTCATTATAAGCACTGCTAATCTTGATGCGCTGTACTAACGTGCTTATCCTTGCTAATACACCGGGTATGCTAACAGTGGGTGCGTCTGTGAAAGCAACAACTGTAGGTAAAGGCATTACGGCATTGCCTGTACCGTTAGCAATATTAGCTTTATAGGCTGTAGCTTCTAAAGCATTTTTTTGGACGCTCGGATACCAAGTGCCGATGAGCCATACATAAAACCCTACCTCTGCTAGGGTACTGGCTATTTCAGTAGCACTAATGCCTAAATCTGAACCGTGTAACGGTAACTTATTACAAAAATGTGTCAGCCAAATAACGCGTTCGGCTTCATTGCTTGGAAAATATGCTTGATTGGACATTATAGTGCTCCCCTTAAATTACAATGTAGATTACCGGATAAGTTATGTTGAAAGATTTTATTATCCGGGGATTTTATAGCGACATTCTCTATAGGTTTGAGAACTGCCTTGGTAGGTATTACCAAACGCAACACCTACGAAAGAAGATGTAGCACCTGTATGGCTCAGTATTATACCTCTACTGTAAGGAGTAATACCTGTATTCGAATAACCTTTAGTCTATGGGTCAAACAAATACCTAGATTAGTATAGTCAATACCTTGATTGATAAATTTAATACCTTTATGGCTAAGTATAAAACCTGGCTTAGCTGGCATAAAACCTTTATCAGCTCTATTTTGGTGTTAACTATAATGCTTAACTAACAAAATAACTAAGTTTTTTTATTTATTAATATCTGATGTTACGCAGTAAAGTCGTTTTGCTCTCGTTTGCCGCGATTAGCACCGCAGGTTTGATGGGGTTAACCAACTCACGCGGGACTGGTTTTATAACACTGTTCTTAACGATTATAATAATGATTGAAGCATTCCGATGATTCGGTCGGGGTTATAAAAATCCGACCGGCTTAGTGTTTAGTTCTCTAAGGTATTTAGTATCGCTATCGAACAGTCTGTAGAGTACTGTAACAAATTTAGAGAGTTCTCTTGTAAATGTAGGTCGGGTTAGCGATAGCGTAACCCGACACATCACGACTAAATGTCGGGTTACGCTATCGCTAACCCGACCTACGCAAGCTTTTGTCCCCTTGTTAAGCTGTAATCCTTAAGTTGGCATCTATGGATGGTTTGCAAACCCCGACAGGCTTAGGTGTAAACTATCAGGGTTTAGGTGGTGTTTTAAACCGCTTTTTGCCCTATACCTCAAGTCCTAAATACATTTTTATGGATTTGCTTGTTATAATGCCCCCTTTTTTGTAACCGTAACATTTTGAGCTAGTGATTTCATGATTCAAGGTAGTATCGTAGCGTTAGTTACGCCGATGTTTGAAAATGGTGATGTGGATAATGACAGCCTAAGGAAATTAGTCGATTACCATATTGAACAAGGCACTGATGCCTTGGTAGCGGTAGGGACGACTGGTGAATCTGCTACCTTAGATGAAGATGAGCATTTAGATGTTATCAAATTTATCGTGGAAGCTACCGATGGTCGTATTCCTGTTATCGCTGGAACCGGTGCAAATTCAACTAAAGAAGCGATTACTCTCACCGAGAAAGCTAAAGAAATCGGGGTTGATGCCTGTTTAATCGTTACACCTTATTACAATAAGCCTACTCAGGAAGGTTTATATTTGCATCATAAAGCTATTGCTGATGCCGTTAATATACCTCAGATTCTATATAATGTGCCTGGGCGTACTGCCTGTGATATGTTGCCAGAAACCATAGGGCGCTTATCTCATATTAAAAATATTGTCGGTGTTAAAGAAGCGACAGGGCAATTATCTCGCTATCAAGAAATACGCGATCTAGTCGGAGCTGATTTTGCTATTTATACCGGCGATGATGCAACTAGTCGTCAGTTTTGTTTGTTAGGAGGTAATGGCTCGATTACCGTAACCGGTAATGTGGCGCCGCATTTAGTTCACGACATGATCTGGGCTGCCATGGCTGGAGATAAAGACACTGCTTTAGCTCTGGATAGTAAATTAGCCGCTTTGCACAATCATTTATTTATTCAGTCCAACCCCATTCCTGTTAAATGGGCTGTTGCTGAAATGGGCTTGATGAGTAAAGGTATACGCTTACCGTTAACGTGGCTAAGTGCCGATTGTTTTGATTTAGTTCGTGATGCAATGCATCAAGCAGAAGTCATTTAATGAAAACTTTAATATCTATTATCACCATAGCTGCATTGAGTTCTTTATCAGCTTGCACACAAATAAAAAGTTACTTTCCTGATAAAGAGAAAGAATATCAATACTCAGCTGAAATCCCACCGCTCATTTATCCTGCAGACTTAAAAGTTAATGTAGTGCCAGTATTGCCGGCTGCGATGACTCATGATAAAGCTGTCGATACGGCACCCGCTATTGCGACTAATGACATAAAAGCAGCGCCTGCTACTGTTAATCAATCTCCCGAAAAATCTACACCCACTGTAGATAAAGTTTATAGCGAGGAAGAAGAGTTGTCCGCTCAATTGATAACCGTTGAGCGTATTAATGCTGATAAAGGTGAAAATCGCCTACGAC
>CAIZMK010000005.1 GCA_903934035.1 uncultured Methylococcaceae bacterium | reverse complement strand
CCTTAGGCTTTAAATACACGCGTTATCCCGAAGTAGTTTAGTTGTGCAGGATGGGCAGCTTTTGTAGGCCGGAATAAGACCAGACTAGCCTAGCGCGTGCTGGCGTTTCCGGCGGTTCGAGACCTACCTATGCCGGAAACGCTTTCTTCGCTTCCGCTCAAAAAGCCTTATTCCGGCCTACAGGTGAAGCGCTTTTTTCTTATCCATAACCGTGGGCGTTGACGCTTTTGTAGGCCGGAATAAGACCAGACTAGCGTAGCGCGTGCTGGCGTTTCCGGCAACTCGTGGCTGCTTATGCCGGAAACACTACCCCGCTTCCGCGCGAAAAGTTTTATTCCGGCCTACTGCTACTACAAAACTACAATACCAAGAATTCACATACAAGCTAAAATTTTAGGCAAAAAAATACCCCAGCAAGCTGGGGTATTTTTCTAACAAACTAAGCAAGGCGCATTAAGCACCTCGCTAGTTAATTAACCTTCGTTGTTAACAGCAAACGGATGTTTTGCAGTTGATTTTGCAGCAACAACTTCAGCAGCAGTTGGTGAACCAGCTACAGCGCGTTTCAAAGCTTCTTTAGTAGCTTCGTAGTTGAATTTTTCAATTAACGCATCATCTTCAGCTTGCCAGTGAATGAAAACACCAACAGAGATGAATAAATCATCAGCTTCATCAGCTGGGATAGTACCATCTTCAACACAATCAGCAACAGCCATAGCAACAGCGCGTTGAGCTGGACCAAACATTTGAACAGCTTGCTTAGAACCTTTGATTGTTACTTTGTTGAATAAGATAGTAGCAGGCTTAACCATTAGGTTAGGAGCAACAACAGCTAACAAAGTAGAAAAACCGTCTTTGTTGTTTGTTAATGCATTTGCAAATGCAGATTCAGCAGCTGAACCACGTGGTCCTACCATCAAATCGATATGTGCAATTTCATTGCCTTCGCCAACTAAAGACTCACCGATTAATACTTTATTGATTTTTGCCATGTTTAATATTCCTTAAAAAGAAAAATTGAAAAAGTCGAACTAATATCGATTTTTGATTCACTACCGATCATTCAATCGGAAGATTTTTATTATGAAGCCGTTACGTTAATAACCTCTTCTAAAAATACTGTAAAAACCGTCGCAACGGTCATATCTGCCATAGTCCCAGGATTCAAGCCTTTAACTTTAAATTCTTGATCTAAACTATATAACAATGGGAGCATCTGCTCAGGCTTATTAGCCTTGGATAACTCGCTTGATACTTCAGACATCCTTTCTGCAATCATTTCAGAGTACTGATTACCGTATTTCCTTTCGATATGACTATCAGGAAAACGACTTAATAAGGCTGCATAAACTGAAAGTGCAGCCCACTCTGGGTCCGTCCATTTGCAGCGCGCATTGTAATGTATCGGCACTGCAAAATCAAAAATATCTTGATAAACACTGATGTATTGCAGGGCAATACGATCTTTATAGCTAGCAAGACCCATAGCCTCAGTTAATGTTATCGATGGCTTTTCAGAAACATCCTGATCATCAGCACGACCTAAACCACCAGGTGATGCCAAGGTAATCGCTTTAAAAACCCAATCAGCGTCTTCAATCGTTGTCGTTGATAAGACCTGCTGCAACGCTTGCCTAAGTGTTATACCTTGCTTAATCTCAGCCATGGCCTGAATCAAAGGCGCACACAGCAAAATAATACCTAAGTTAGTATTACAAGCCACCGCTTCCCTAGTTGCTTTAACCGCGTAATAGATTTTCTCTCCCAGAGAATAATCACTATTACAAAGCGCTTCAGCACTGACTATCGCGCTGACTCTAAAGTCAGCCACTGTCATATCATGTCCGTCAGCATAAACACTGACATTGCCCGGCTTAAAAGCCAGCAGCTCAATTTCACAAGCTTCTTGATAAATTTTACTAAGCTGTTGTTGCAGATTCATGACAATTCAAATATCGATTAATTAAATCATCCGCTAAGATTTGCGCTACGTTCATATCACAAACACTTTCTAAGCCTTTCCAAGCAGGAATACTATTGACTTCAATCACCGTATAACGGCCTTCTTTATCTTGAATGATATCTACACCTGCATAATCCATAGCTAGGGCTGCTGTGGCTTTAATCGCTAAACTGGCTAAGTTATCATCTAAATCTATGCGCTCACAACTTGCGCCTCTGGCCACATTATTTAACCAAGATTTACCTCGTCTACGCATAGCAGCAACCGCTTTGCCATTAACCACAAAGACTCGATTATCTGAAAAACCTATGCCTGCACAATGCACAAAACGCTGCAGATAATAAATACCGTGACTGCTTGTTAACCAGAACAAATCCGTCATTTTCTCAAGTCGTCGTATGCCCTCACCTTGCGAGCCAAATAAGGGCTTGCTAATGAGTAAATGACCTTGTTTGAGCTCATTTTCAGCAATCGCTAAAGCCTCTTCTCGATTACGTAACACCCAAGTTAGGGGCGTAGGCAAACCTGCATTATGTAATAAAAAGCTAGTCATGCCTTTATCAACACTGCGCTCGATGGCATAACCATCGTTATAAACAGGAATGCCCAGTAATTTTAAAGCATGAAGAATATCTAAATAGATGACAACCTCTTCTAATGAGCCACCCGGCACACCACGCACAAAAGCCGCATCGGGTAATGCTTTTTCAAAACCAGGAATCACCAAAGGTGAGCATCCAGATTCAATGGCAAAACCACATTGAGTTAATGAAACAAAATCACTGCGATAACCTAAGCTTTCAAAAGCAAGTCGTAATTGTCTACCGTGCCAACCGGGATCATCTGTAAATATTGCGATACGACCCACTGCTTTACGTTATGCTCCGAATGATTGATCTAACAGAGCATTATCGAGTTGACCTGCACGAAAAGTTTTACCCGACTCCACTGCTGTTACGATGACACTCGCAGGACTAAATAACATGCCGTCGATTTTGAAAAAATCATAATCACATTGCTTAAAGATTTCTGCAAAAGGCTTTCCATAATCTTTAGAGGTAGAACTAGGCAATTCATTAGCTAATTTTTCTGCTGCTTCATCAGTGCCTTTAACAAATAAATGTACTTGACCTGCAAATAAAATAGCATCATTGGTGCGCCCCATCGCCTTAACAAAATTAGGATGTGGAGGGCAAACTGGAGCAATACCGCTGCCATCAATAATATCTTCCAGTGGGAAATGTAAAGCATGGGCTTTATGCAAAGCCACTTCTAGCACTCGCGAAACCACTTGTATGCCTCCTGCCAAACTACTGGTAGGAGTCACAATGATGGTCAATTTTGCAGGCTCTACATTACAAGCTGCCGCCACTTTTTCGATGATCGCTAAAGGTGGAATGGCATCATTCTCTATCACTAAAGCAGTGCTATCAAAGCTATCTGCGTAATTCAGCTCTTTATAAAGCGCTTCAACAGGCTCTTGCTGTCCATCTTTTAATTTGGTAGCCATCGTCCTTGCAGGTCCAGAACCTAAGGCATAATATTTCTCATGCGACAAACTCCAACCGGCATATTGACTACCTAAACAGGCTAATACTGGATTACTGCTATATACATTAACCGATAAGGGCCAATTAGCAGTATAAGCACTATGAACTAGAGAAACGGTACCCAAACCGCCCAAGCAAATTTCAGCAATAATACGTCCTGCTTCTAAGCCGCCAGGCACTTTAATACCCGCATCAACGATCGTACAGCCATTTTCTAAAACCTCTACACCTAAGCGTAGTTTGTCGGCATTTTCAATGAGATGTTTTACGAGTGGCTGGGTCAATTTATTGACGCTAGCTTTATATTCCATGAGCTAAGAACCTTTTTTGTAAGTTAAGTTGTTGGGTTTGCAGATCTATCATAACCGAATGAACCTGATTTTTGTGTGACATAATACTGCAAATAGGCTGTCCTGTGCGACAAATAACGCCAGTTTCTGGAAAATCCGAGCAGTTCTCATGCCAAACAAAGCCCTCGGGTATGATAATATCGCTCTGAGCATAAACAATCTGACAGCCAGTAACACCTTTAATTGGATAATGAGCATCAGATAACCCACCCTGACAGGCTTTAATATGTCGCTTAAAAAGATCTGCCTCATATAATTGCATACTAGCGGAGGGTCTAGGATTAATTTCTAACAAGAAACTGCTATTACCATCATTGATAAAATCTAACGAATTTAAACCTTTAAGCTTAAACAAAGGCACTAGTTTTTCTAAGCAATCAAGAATTTCGGCCTGTTGCACAGCTTTTAAATCGCAAGCATTAATAATCCCTGAAAATAAAAATTGAGAAGACTTATTTACCTGTGTAGACCATTGACTATTAAACCCTACCAACTGAAACTGCAAACCATCAGCTAAAAACAACACCGAGTATTGCTGCCCTGCTTGATAACGTTGCCAATAACATTCTGAATCAACTTGTTCACCTAAATAATGCCTTATGCCTACACCACCTTGCCCTTGCATAGGTTTTAGTAACCATCCTTCAAATAAGTCAGGCTTAGTAAATTGGACGCTTGGAAAAGGAATATTTAAACGCTTAAACTCAGTAAAAAATGCCTCCTTGTTATGTAAGCCCATAAAAACCTCAGGCTCATTACCTAACAAAGTTAGACGGCTATCCAAATAACTCAAGCTATCAGGATGATGTTCAAAACCACTCCCATAAACTAGCTGATCAACTTGATAGTTTTCAATAAAATAATCGACAGCGAATTTTAGATGCTGCTCAGCTAGGGATATTATTTGCTTAAAATCTTCTGCATAGCGCTGGGTATCTAAGTCCGCAAACAAATCAATAACTAAGGGCTTAAAACCTGATGCTCTTGCTGACTGGGCAAGCATACGAGCAGAACTAGCGACAACAAGAATATATCCATGAGTTAACTCAAGATCAATTGGTTGCAACTCATTATTCATCTGTATTTGAAGTGACTCAACGATTTAGAAACTCTAGGTAGGGTGGGCAACGCTTTCGAGACTGTGAAAGTATTCTTTTTATTCCCCTCTTTAGCAAAGAGGGGTTAGGGGAGATTTGATCTATTAAAAAATTATTACTAAAT
>CAIZMK010000004.1 GCA_903934035.1 uncultured Methylococcaceae bacterium | reverse complement strand
GTACTTATTTAACATTCAGTCTAACATGGATGACTAAGGTGCTAGGCTTTTTTATAAACAAAACTCGTGAGTTTTGACTCCTTTAATCTCCACATTTAAGTAATACTGGAGTCAAAACTCACGAGTTTTACTGCTGTTAATGGCCGATGGGTTATTGATTAAGATCACGCCTTAAGATGTTTTTAGCCAAGTTGGATAAGATTGCCAGTCTTTTACCCATGCTAATACATGAGAGGCAGGCATGGGTTTAGCGATTACATAGCCTTGGCCTAGTTCACAGCCCATACCGAGTAATAACTCACCTTGCTCTATGCTTTCAATGCCTTCTGCAATCACATGCTTACCCATATCATTAGCCATGTGGATAATATGGCTTACTAAATTAAAGTCTTGTTCAGAATGTGAGATGCCCATGATAAAGCTGCGATCAATTTTAATCGTCTTAACAGGAAAATCTCTTAAATAAGTGATCGATGAATAGCCGGTGCCAAAATCATCTAGGGCAAGCTCAAGGCCCAGTTCGAGGCAGCGATTAAGCACTTTTGAAACTAGCAAGCGATCTTCAATCGCCGTGGTTTCTAATATTTCTAGCTCTAAGCTTCCCGCTTTAAAGTTAGTCTGTTTATTAATTTCGGCGGCTAAAATATCAATAAAGTTTGTTTGCATGAGTTGTCTTGCGTCAACATTAACACTGATGCTGGTTTTTAAACCGTGTTCGTTCCAAGTATTTAATTGCTTTAATGCACTCTTAATCACCCAGTAACCTAATTCAATACCTAAGGGATGATTTTGAACGATAAACAAAAATTTCGACGGCGCTAAGAGTTTAGTATGATTTTTATTCCAGCGTATTAAGGCTTCAAAGCCGTACACTTCACCCGTAGCCATATTCACTTTAGGCTGGTAATGCAATTCAAACTCATCACGACTTATACCTAAGCGTATGGCTTCGATAGAATTGTTACGGGTGATGATGATTTGATCTTGAGTTCGATCGAACCGATGGTAACAATTTTTACCTCGTTGCTTAGCAACATACATGGCCTGATCGGCTTGCGCTAAAAGCATTTCCGCATCAATATCAAAACCCTCAGGATCTTTGGGATATAAAGAAATACCAATACTTGCTGAGACTTTTATCGCGGTTTCACTTAAAAAAAGTTCAGCATTGCAGGCTGCTAAGATGCGAGGAATAGCCACCTCAAGATAGTGTGTATTATTCAATTCATCTAAAATAATGATGAATTCATCGCCGCCTAATCTGGCTAAGGTGTCGGTCTCACGAATGGCTTCTTTCATTTTATGACTAATGGCGATTAAAAACTCATCGCCCATTTCATGGCCATAGTGATCATTAATCGACTTGAAGCCATCCAGATCAATAAATAACAGCGCAATAAAACCGCCGCGCCTTTTAACGCCGCTCATGGCATGATTGAGTCTATCCATCAGTAATAAGCGGTTCGCTAAGCCCGTTAAATTATCGTAATGGGCCAGTTGCTCAAAATGCTGACGTTTTTCAATGATTGAGGAAATGTCACTAGCAACCGCTAGATAACGCTTGGGGTTATTTTGACTATCAGGGACAACCGAGAGGGTGGTCATTAAGGTGATGTGATGACCTGCTTGATGGCGATTGATAATTTCGCCACGCCAAAAACCTTGGTTTAAAATGGCTTGCCACATCTGTACGTAGAAGTCTTTATCGTGTTTCCCAGATTTAAGTATGCGCACATTTCGGCCAATAACTTCATCTCGGCTATAGCCAGTAATCTCAGAAAAACGCTGATTACAATCAACAATCATGCCATCGAGATCGGTGCTATAGATCATTTCATGAGCGATATCAAAATAATCCGTCGCGGCTTTTGAGTTTCTAACATCGGTAATATCAGTACAGGCGCCTAAATAACCCTCAAATACGCCATCCACAGAAAATTGCGGCACGCATTGCCCGTCTATCCAGCGATATTCGCCATCGGCACGGCGTAAACGGTACTCAATTCGAAAAGCGTCCTTTTTATCAAAGGATCGATTATAGATACTCATATAATGAGCCTGGTCTTCGGGATGTAGGCTTTCCATCCAGCCCTGATTGAGTTCTTCAACTAAACTACGACCCGTAAATTCTAACCAACTCACATTAAACCAAAAACGATTTTTGTGGCAATCGGCTTGCCAAATTAAAGTCGGAGCTGCGTTAGAAAGCTCACGAAAGCGTTGCTCAGAAAGAGTCAATTCGGTTTGATGTAGTTTTTTGGGAACGTTGAGCTGCGTAGCTGCGTTTGATGGGTAGAGCGGTTAGCGAAACCCATCATGTCACCACGTTTGATGGATTTCACTTTGTTCTGCCCATCCTACGATCTGTGAAAGTATTATGATTTAGCCTCCCGATCGGACAGTTCATCTAGCATAAGTAACCATAAATTGTGGAAATCATACTGTAGGGGCGACAGATTCGACCAGTATATTCGTTTGTTAATACGTGGCGAATCTGTCGCCCCTACATTACAAACTCATGACCTATTATTCTTCAAAAACTGCAATAAAATATCCAGCGCTTCACTGTGCATTGCCAGAGATTTTAAGCTTGAAATACTCGAATAACCGGTGATTTGGGCAATTTCATCATTAGCTAATGCCTTAAAGCCCATAGACCATGATTCAAAATCACGATGCTCAATGGTTGAACGATCTATGATGATCACATCATGGTGTCTGGAGTCGCGTAAGATTTTTTTATAAAAGAAGTCAACATCAGCTTCTTCACCTTCTAGAACTTGCATAAAATTACCATCTAAATAGATTAATAATCCTGTTATATGGCTAAGGTTATTATTCTTTACTGAAATATTTAATAAGTCTGCAAGCTCATCAGGACTTAAAAGCTTATTAGCTGAACTCACATAAATTAAACGAATCATTTTTAGCTCTTATAGTTAGTTTGCCTGATGGACTATTTACACTGTTTTTTGTATTTGACAAAGTTTTTTTAGGAGCAGTTGTGTTTGATGGGTTTACCCATCCTAAAGATCCGGAAATCATACTGTAGGGGCGACACAACGCCCCGTTTCAATAAACGAATGTACTGGGCGAATCTGTCGCCCCACAAGCATAGGTATCTACACAAATAATGGTTAGCATTCCCACGCGCGAACGATAACATTGTGGTGAAGATCGTAGGGGCGTATTGCATACGCCCTTACGGTGATTTTTATCATTTCCACGCCGATAAGAAACTTGTGTACATACCTATGCCCTACAAGGTACTAATTTTTGAAATTCAAACATGGGTAGCTGTGTTTGATGGGTTTCACTTTGCTCTACCCATCCTACGATCTGTTTGATGCGCCTGTCGGCAGCAACCTATAAAGAGTTTGTAGGGGCGACTTTTCAGTTTTATTGGAGGGTTAGCTATATGGTGGCGGTATTTTTCCTAACATTTTAAATTTATAACATGTAAAATCGCCGACTTGTTTTTTGTTAATTTGGGATGTTAATGTGTTTAGAGGAACTACCATTCTTTCTGTGCGTCGAGGCGACAAGGTTGTCATTGGCGGCGATGGGCAAGTCACGCTAGGTAATACGGTTATGAAAGGCAATGCCCGTAAGGTTCGTAGACTTTATCATGATAAAGTGATTGCTGGTTTTGCAGGTGCCACAGCTGATGCCTTTACCTTGTTTGAACATTTTGAAGGCAAGCTGGAAAAACATCGCGGCAATTTAACTCGTGCAGCGGTTGAGATGGCTAAAGATTGGCGTACTGATCGTGCTTTACGCAAATTAGAAGCTTTATTGACCATTGCAGACTCAAAAACCTCATTGATTATTTCTGGTACTGGTGATGTTATCGAACCGGAATATGATTTAATGGCTATTGGCTCAGGCGGTGCTTTTGCACAAGCTGCAGCTAGGGCCTTATTGGAAAATACCGATCTTAGTGCCCGCGAAATTGTCGAACGATCTTTAAATATCGCCGCTGATATTTGTATTTATACCAATCATAATCTCCGCATAGAAGAATTAGACGCAGAACCCAACGAGTAAACGCATGACACAAATGACTCCTAAAGAAATTGTAAGTGAATTAGATAAGCATATTGTTGGTCAAGCCAGCGCTAAGCGTTCCGTGGCGATTGCCCTTAGAAATCGTTGGCGTCGTCAGCAAGTTGATCCTGCCTTACGCGATGAAATCACCCCAAAAAATATCTTAATGATAGGCCCTACCGGTGTCGGTAAAACAGAAATTGCAAGGCGTTTAGCTAAATTAGCTAACGCACCTTTTATTAAGATAGAAGCGACTAAATTTACTGAGGTCGGTTATGTTGGTAGAGATGTCGAGTCTATCATTCGTGACTTGGTTGATACGGCTGTTAAATTGACTCGCCAAGTGGAAATGGAGAAGGTTCAAAACAAAGCTTTTGATGCCGCTGAAGAAAAGATTTTAGATATACTTTTGCCAGTAGCGGATGGAGGTATGCTATCTGATACCCAAGAAGCGACACGCCAGAAAATGCGTAAAAGATTACGTGAAGGCCAATTGGATGATAAAGACATAGACGTCGATGTGCATATTGCACCTGTGGGCGTTGAAATTATGGCGCCTCCTGGCATGGAAGAAATGACCAGCCAATTGCAAGGTATGTTTCAAAGCATGGGCTCAGGTAAAACTAGGTCGCGCAAGATGTCTATTAAGAAAGCCATGCAAACTTTGCAAGAAGAAGAAGCGGCTAAATTAGTTAATGAAGACGATATCCGCACACGAGCAGTTGATGCGGTAGAGCAAAATGGTATCGTATTCTTAGATGAAATCGACAAGATTTGTAAACGCTCTGAAATGGGCAGTGGTGGTAGTGATGTCTCGCGCGAAGGTGTACAGCGTGATTTGTTGCCATTAGTTGAGGGTAGTACCGTCAGCACTAAATATGGCGCGATTAAAACCGATCATATTTTATTTATCGCCTCGGGTGCTTTTCATGTTGCCAAACCTTCTGACATGATTCCTGAATTACAAGGACGCTTTCCGATTCGAGTTGAACTTAGTGCCTTGTCTGCAGATGATTTTGTGCGAATTTTAACCGAGCCAAATGCCTCATTAACGGAGCAATATATCGCTTTATTGGCTACGGAAGGTGTGTCCCTAAGCTTTGCTCCAGAAGGTATCTTACGGATTGCAGAATTAGCCTGGCAGGTGAATGAAAGCACTGAAAACATAGGTGCAAGACGATTACATACTATGTTGGAGCGCTTGTTGGAAACTATTTCTTTTGATGCCCCTGACTTAACAGAAAAAACCATCGTTATTGATGCCGTCTATGTCAATCAAAGTTTAGGGGAGTTAGTTCAAGACGAGGACTTGAGTCGCTATATTTTATAGTTTCTGTGCTCACGGCTTGGTAGCTATCAATAATCAGTCATAGCAAAATGTCGGGTTACGCTATCACTAACCCGACCTACATAACTTACCTTCAAATTGAAAATGCGTTTAACTGTAACACCTTGCAATACTTGGCCTACTGAAATTAAACTGCATCAAGTGTCGAATATACTTGAAATCAGTTTTGATGATGGCAGCGTTTTTAAGCTACCTAGCGAATATTTGCGTGTCTACACGCCTTCAGCAGAAGCGATAGGTCATGCGCCTGGTCAAGAAACGCTGCAACTGAACAAAGAAACAGTCAGTATTAGCGAAATAAAACCTATTGGCAATTATGCCATTTGTCTGGTCTTTAGTGACGGACATGATAGTGGCATTTACACTTGGGATTTATTATATAAACTAGGCGCTGAATATAAAGACTTATGGGCTAACTACCTGAATGAACTTAAAGATGCTGGCCATCAGCGCCAAGAATCACTTAATACACGGTATAACTAATGACAAACGATAACACCACCCATTTTGGTTTCAAGCAAGTTGCAACCGATGAAAAAGTTAATTTAGTACGAGGCGTATTTGATTCGGTTGCCGGACAATACGACATCATGAATGATTTGATGTCATTGGGCATACATCGTATTTGGAAGCGCGTTGCTGTCCAACTCAGCAATGTGCGTCAAGGTGAAAAAGTACTAGATTTAGCCGGCGGAACAGGCGATTTAACCATACTCTTTGAGCAACGTGTCGGCAAAGAGGGTCAAGTCGTTTTAGCAGATATTAATTCTGAAATGTTGCGTACTGGTCGTAGTCGTCTGATTGATAAAGGTCTAGTTGGCAATATTCGTTATGCCCAAGTGAATGCCGAGTGCTTACCTTTTGAAGATAATACCTTTGATTGCGTGTGTATCGCTTTTGGTCTGCGTAATGTTACTGATAAAGACGCGGCGTTGCGCTCTATGTACCGCGTGTTAAAGCCCGGTGGTCGAGTGATCGTGTTGGAATTTTCTCATCCCGTTGATAAAGTCACTGAAAAAGTCTATGACTTTTATTCATTCAAGCTACTACCTAAAATCGGCAAGGTCGTTGCTAAAGATGAAGATAGCTACCGTTATCTTGCCGAATCTATTCGTATGCATCCTAAACAAGATGAGCTTAAAAAAATGATGGAGAATGCAGGCTTAGAACGCTGCGAGTACTTCAACATGACGCAAGGGATTGTTGCTGTACATAGAGGTTATAAAATCTAATATGGCTATTAAAGCCTTGTTGATGAATGCCTTGGAAATCGCTATCAATCAATATCTTAGCTTAGACCCTAATGCTTCTACTTTTTTAGCGCCTTTAGCCGGTAAAATCATTAAGGTGACGATAACGACCTTTAATGAAAGCCTCTATTTGTGCCCAAGCGTCGATGCCATACAGTTAATGGATTTCAGCTCAGAGCCCGTTGATACCCAATTAACCGGCTCTGTGTTTGCTTTTGGCTTAATGGGACTTAGCTCTAAGCCTATGCGTTCCATTTTTTCAGGTGATATTCAAATCGAAGGCGATACCCAAGTAGGTCGCAAGTTTCAAACGCTATTTTCTAAATTGGATATTAATCTCGAGCCGCATCTTGCTCGCTACGCCGGGGATAATGTGGCCCAGCATCTCAGTCAGTTTTTTCGATCGGGTCATGAATGGAGTAAAGAGTCTATTGAAAGCTTTAGACTGAATGTTTCGGAATATTTACAAGAAGAAACTCGTGACCTTCCCTCTGAGCCAGAAATTGCTATTTTTCATGCTCAAGTAGATGAAGTCCGCACGCAATTTGATCGTTTACAACGTCGCATACAGCGCTTAGAAAATAACCTAGTTGATAAATCTCTCAAGCCCAACACTTAAAGGTATCTCGTGATTCGACCTAACATTTTATTACGCCTGATCCATATTAGCTGGGTATTGGTCGTTCACGGTCTAGACGAAATTGTTTTAAGGACGCATTTATTTCGCCCTATACGCTATCTAGCTTTTATTACGCCCAGTTACTGGCTTAAGAAAAAATCAGAGCCGCGTGGCGTTAGAATCAGAAAGGCCTTGGAAGATTTAGGTCCTATCTATGTCAAATTTGGTCAAGCTTTATCGACTCGTAAAGATTTACTGCCTGATGACATTGCTGATGAGCTTATAAAACTCCAAGATCGAGTTCCGCCTTTTAGCAACGAGATTGCGCGTAACATCATCGAATCTGAGTTAGGCATGTCTATTGCCGAAGCTTTTTTAGAATTTGATGCTACACCTTTGGCTTCAGCATCGGTTGCTCAAGTTCATACGGCTATCTTGCATAGTGGCGAGAATGTGGTCGTTAAGGTCTTGCGCCCAGATATTGAAGCGCGTATTCGATCAGATATAGGCTTGCTTTATGAATTTGCGCGTTTTGCAGAGCGCTTTTGGCCGGATGCCAAACGCTTACGCGCCAAAGAAGTTGTTGCTGAGTTTGAAAAAACAACTTTAGATGAATTAGATTTAGTTAGAGAGGCGGCTAATGCCGCTAAGTTGCGACGCAATTTTGAAAATTCGCCGTTAATCTATATCCCAGAGGTTCATTGGCCTTTGACTCGTCAAAAAGTGATGGTCATGGAGCGCATTTATGGCATACCCGTCGGTGATATTGAACGACTAAAAGCCGGTGGTGCTGATTTTAAGTCGTTGGCAGAACGTGGCGTAGAAATATTTTTTACGCAGGTGTTTAGAGATAACTTCTTTCATGCGGACATGCATCCTGGCAATATATTTGTTGATTTGCCCGATAAATATATTGCGGTAGATTTTGGTATTGTAGGTTCTTTGTCACTTTCTGATCAGCGCTATTTGGCAGAAAACTTTTTAGCCTTTTTTAATCGCGATTACCGTAAAGTCGCAGAGATGCACGTAGAGTCGGGCTGGGTGCCGAGTACAACACGCATCGAAGAATTTGAATCGGCCATACGTAGTGTCTGTGAACCTATCTTTGAAAAGCCTCTCAAGGATATTTCCTTTGGTCAATTATTGTTGCGCTTGTTTCAGACCGCTCAACGCTTTGATATGCGTGTACAGCCGCAATTAGTCTTGCTACAAAAAACCTTATTGAATATCGAAGGCTTAGGTAGACAACTTTATCCTGAGTTAGACTTATGGCAAACTGCTAAGCCTTACTTAGAGCAATGGTTTCATGAGCGCATAGGTCCTAAAGCCAAAATCGAAAAAATCATTAAACAATTACCAGAGTTTGCTGAGCAATTTCCACATATTCCCTCATTGCTTTACAAAGCTTTAGATAATGCGGCACAAGGCCAAGCTAATGCACAAGCGCAGCAACTAGAATTAAAGCTATTGCGGCAGCAAATGGCAAATAATCATCGCACCACGATATGGGCAATGATTGTTAGTGCAGCAACCATTAGTTTTGCAATCGTATTTAATAATTTAGGATTGTTCGTAAACTAGCTTGATTAAGATTAAAGCTCAATTAATGCAAAGCCTGTGATCCAAGTTAAAAATGCCGTAGGGGCATATTGCATACGCCCAACATCGAAAGTCCAATGTTATAGAGCTTATTTTATAAGGGCGTATGCAATACGCCCCTACGATCTTCACCACAATGTTATCGTTCGCGCGTGGGAATGCTAACCATTATTTGTGTAGATACCTATGCCCCTACAGATGTAGTCAATCTTTTACTTAATGGCAGTGAGGGTTGGGGTGGATTAGTATTCAGGGCAGATGATATTGTTTTTGATGATTATGAAAAATACTTTCAAAGTCTCCAGAGTTCGTAAAGCTTTATTTCAGCCCGCAGTTATCGGGTGAATGTAACGATGATGTTAGGGACAGGTCGCGACCTGCCCCTAGTTAAGAGTCGGTGGAAAAAGTAGATTCATGAATAGAATCGTTAACAGCCGACTGGTCCAGCTTTAATAGCACTCGCTATTGTGGTGTTGCCATTGCTATCACAAAAAGTATAAGTGCCATTGCCATTGTCGTAGACCGTGTCGGTATAGGTTGAACTTCCGTGATACGTATAGTTGACAGTATTTCCAGTAATAGACCATGATCCTACTGGTGCGGTAGGGTCAGTCGTACTGGCATTACCATGATGGTAATCAATCAAATTATTCTGCGCACCGGAAGGTGCTTTATGATATTCCTGTGCTTGCCATAGACCTGCAGAGCCTACGCAAACCGTATTGCCCACTAATAAAGTACTTAATGTAATGCCATTACCTAATATCTGAATAGATGTTGTAACCGTCGGCATAATTTCGGGTGAGCTAGACGATATGGCGGGTGTATTCTGATTTGTATTGTCTACAGGAGTAAATGTTACTCTAGGTCCCGAAGCAGCCCCAGAATTCCAGCCCGATAAAGCGGTAGTTCCAAAATTATTGTTAGGATGTACCCCATTTAGATGATTGGCAAATTCTGCCGCTACTTTGTTAGGTTGATTATAAAGACCTGGGTTAGGTGCCGTCAGGGTTAAACCACCAACGCTAACCCACTGATTAGCTGCAAGCCCTTTAAAACTAACAGCAGTGTTTGTTATGGTAGTCGCAACAGCCATAACTTGTCCTGTTGTTGGACATGCTGCGGCCTGCGCTACATTTATCATGGTATTCAGCAATAACAAGCTGGTAATAAAAATAATAGGTTTCATTAGGATATTTCCTCTGCTAACTAAAGATAAAAAGATAGATTGCTAACGCCTAACATAGTGACACCAAATACTGTAATGCGCAACCTCCAATACTTATGATCTGTTTATATTTACAAGGGCGTAGGTTAAATACTAGCTAAATGTAAGTCATTGAAAGCCAAGCTACTACAAGCTACTAAGATTGGTCAGATTTAATCGACAGGCGGATGCCTAGAGTTAACACGGCTGTGCTAAACTATGCGCTATTAAAATCCACTTTTATCGAAGATTTACTAACCTGCATGGCACTTAAGTCAACTATTTATAAAGCCGATTGTCAGATTGCTGACATGGATAGAGGCTATTATGCTTTACATAACCTGACTATTGCTTTGCATCCTTCCGAAACTGAAGAACGCATGATGGTGCGTTTAGTGGCATTTGTTCTCAATGCTCACGAGCACTTGCAATTTTCTAAAGGTTTATGCTCAGAAGATGAACCTGATATTTGGCAAAAAAGTTTAATCGATGATATTGAGCTCTGGATTGATGTTGGTATGCCCGATGAAAAGCGCATCCGAAAAGCTTCTAGCCGTGCAGAACAGGCGCTGATTTACACTTATGGCGGACGTAATAGCGTGTGGTGGAGCCAAATTAAAAGTAAAATAGTGCGTTTTAAAAATATCAAGATCATCAACTTACTTAAAACAGATACTGACCAACTGGCACCGCTCATAAAACGAAGCATGCAATTACAAATTAGCCTTCAAGATGGACAGATTTGGCTCAGCGATGAGCAGCATACCGCTCACATAATCCCCGAAATATGGTTAAGTTAAACTATCTTAAGAAAGCTTTGGGGGCCTCTCTTTCTATGTCAATTATCTCTCACACCTAACTTTTTACTCTACCCTTCGGACTAACACCTTGATATCTACAGCTAACATCACTATGCAATTTGGGGCCAAACCCTTATTTGAAAATGTCTCAGTTAAATTTGGCGACGGCAACCGTTATGGTTTAATCGGCGCTAACGGCTGCGGTAAATCAACCTTCATGAAAATATTAAGCGGCGATTTAGATCCGTCTGCAGGCAACGTCAGTATCACTCCCAATGAACGTCTCGGTGTATTGCGTCAAGATCAATTCGCCTATGAAAATCACCGTGTATTGGATGTGGTTATGATGGGGCATGCCGAAATGTGGGCAGCCATGTCTGAGCGTGATGCCATCTATGCTAATCTTGATGCTTCTGAAGATGATTATATGCATGCCGCAGAGCTTGAAGCGGTGGTAGGCGAATATAATGGTTATACCGCTGAATCGCGTGCTGGTGAATTGCTGTTAGGTTTAGATATTCCTTTAGATCAGCATAATGGTCTAATGAGCGCTGTCGCTCCTGGCTGGAAATTGCGCGTTTTGTTGGCACAAGCCTTATTTGCCAATCCTGACATTATGTTATTAGATGAGCCGACCAATAACTTGGACATCAATACTATACGTTGGCTGGAAAATATACTTAATCAACGCGATTGCACCATGGTTATCATTTCGCATGATCGCCATTTTCTAAATAGTGTCTGCACACATATGGCTGACATGGATTATGGTGAATTGCGTGTTTATCCCGGCAACTATGATGACTATATGATCGCTGTTACCGAAGTGCGTGAACGCTTACTGGCTGGCAATGCTAAGAAGAAAGTTCAGATTGCTGAATTGCAATCTTTCGTGAGTCGTTTTTCAGCTAATGCCTCTAAAGCTAAACAAGCCACTTCACGAGCTAAACAATTAGATAAAATTAAACTCGATGAAGTTAAGCCTTCTAGTCGAGTTAATCCTTTCTTGCGTTTTGATCAAACCAAGAAGCTGCATCGCTTAGCCTTAGAAGTTGAAGACTTAAGTAAAGGCTATGAAGAAGAGCCTTTGTTTAAAAACCTAAAGCTTATGATTGCGGTAGGTGAGCGTGTTGCGGTTATCGGTCCTAACGGAATTGGAAAATCTACCTTATTACGAACCTTAGTGGGGGATTTAGCGCCGGATACTGGCGTAGTCAAATGGTCTGAAAATTCAGAAATAGGTTATTTTGCTCAAGATCACACTGAAGACTTTGCCGAAAACTTAACGCTGATCGAATGGATGGGGCAATGGCGTAAAGAAAGCGATGATGATCAAGCCATACGCGGCACTTTAGGACGCTTATTATTTACTGCTGATGATATTAACAAATCCGTTAAAGTCATTTCGGGTGGTGAACAAGGTCGCATGTTATTTGGCAAATTGATTTTACAAAAGAATAATATCATGGTCATGGATGAGCCGACCAATCACTTGGACATGGAGTCTATTGAGTCGTTAAATTCTGCATTAGAAAACTATCCTGGCACCTTAATTTTTGTCAGCCATGATAGAGAGTTTGTTTCGTCATTAGCAACCCGTATTATTGAGTTAACGCCTAATGGTATTGTTGATTTTAACGGCAATTATGAAGATTATTTAAATAGCCAGGCTTAATGTGATCTGAGTAAGGATGGGCCTACTGCCTATCCTTACTCTATCTATCTATCTAAATGAAAGAGCGTCTTCTGTGTAACAATAAAGCTAACAGACTTAAGGCTAATAAGGTCCAGGTTGAGGGTTCTGGTACGGTTAAAGGATTTTGCACAATTTGACGGGCATTGTAAGCAACTAGATGGCCATTATTGCTAATGCCCGCTAAATAGTCGTTTGCTGCTAGTGAAGCATCGTAATAAATAGTAAAGTTACCTGTTAGCATATTTAATTGACTGATACCGTCCATTAAATCAAGCCAACCTACCGTATAAATGCCACTCAAGTTAAGACTGGCGCCACTATCAATTTGTAGAATACCCCAATCGTATTGACCGAAAGCAGTCCCCATGGTTGTCATTTTATGCGCCGCCTCCGGCGATGCGGTGAACTCCAGCATAGCTGTCGAAGTAGCCCATAACCCGGATGTACTGTTGTTATAAAAATCCCCCTGCATCTTGAATACATCACCTGATCCACCTGTTAAATATCCATTTGCACCCACTATTAAGCCATTAAAAACATTGGTTGATGGATCACTATGATAAGCACCATTGTTGCGAAAGTTGCCTGTATATTCTACGGTTGTGCCCGTTACCTTAAAGTTACCCTCATTAATGACATTGGCAGATAGCGTCTGATTTCCTCCGCCATTGATAGTAACTTGACCAGCATTAGTCAAAATCCCAGCCCCTGAGCTTAAGGTAAAACTACCGCCAGAATAATTAAAAGTACTATCCGTACCCACGGTCATATTGGCAGCATTTAATGAGCCTCCGTTCTGATTAAATACTCCTGTTCCTTTAGCGACACCACCCTCATCACCGACCACCAAGGTATTAGCGACGGCTAACTGCCCTGTACCAGATAAGCTGTAGACACCCTGTCCACCAGTTATGCTACCGGCTTGACCAATGGTAAGGTTGCTGCCCACTGACAATTGACCACCAGACTGATTAACCACACCATTGATGCCATAGGCAGTACTCGCTATTGCTGGGCCATTAATTGTAGAGTCGCCAGCACCGATAACTGCAGAATGAGTAACGAGTAAACTGCCCCCAGATAAATTGACTACGCCTTGACTTACAACCCCAGTTGCAGCAAAAGAATTACTTAAATCGAGTGAGCTTGCTGCAGCACCAACAAATAAACTATTGATCGTTGAGGCTGTCGTCCCTGATTGGTTAAGTTCAGCATAGCCACCTCCCCCCACCATAGCAAGACCGGTCACATTAAAACTACCACCAGATAGATAAGCGTAAGAAACTGAACCTGGCGCACACCCTCCCCCCGTAGCAGGATTGCAACCAGTAGCCATAGAAAATGCTCCCGTGGTTGCAATGCCACCTGTTTGATTATAAGTAGAGGTATTACTCGGGTCGTTCATAGCATTACCAATATTAGTTTGCTCAGTCGTTAATGTACCCTTGTTAAGGGTATAACTAACAGCTCCCTGAGCACCGTCATTATTGATCAGTAAATTACCCGCTTTATTTTGGCCGCCATTTTGAACAAAAACACCTACACCATCTTGCCCAATGATTTCGTTATGACTAACATTAAGACTAAGCTCATTGCCAGTGCTTTGATCAGTCATGGTATAGCTACCACTGGCACCATAATTATTGCCAATAATCATAGTCTGTACACTGACATTAGCACCACCCAAGCTATTGTCCTGAGTAAAGGCACCCGAACCTTTATCACCGACTATAAGACTACCTGCATTAAAGCTATTCGAATGCTGATTGAGAGTCATAGTCATTAAAGTACCCTCAACTATCAGAGAATTAAACGCAGTAACTGGAGTGCCACCGGCGCTGGTATTGCCAAAGTTGCTATAAGTCACCGTATTATTTGAGTCACTTATTAAATTAGTCACCAAAACGTCAGACCCTGCATTAGGTGCTATTGTCCAGTTTCCGATATCTGTCCAATTGCCACTGTTATTTCCAGTCCATTGTGCTTCCATAGCTTGCACTGGCATAACATACACTAAACTTAGCGCCAAAAATGCTGCGTAAAAACCTAGAGATGCTCGTAATGACAGACTAAGTTCATTGATTTTCATAATGTTTACCTCGTTATTAGTAAGATCAAACCAATTTATTTTAAAAATTGACTACTTCATTAAATCTAAAGCAGTTTCTATGCCCAAGCTATAAAAACAATAAGCTACAATCAGTTAAAGATTTTTTTAAGCAAGGTTGATGAATGAGATGGATGGTTTTATTGCTTTTTGTAAAAAAAATAGACAGAGGAGTTGTTAGTTAGTTAGTTATGCCACACAACAGTTATTGATCTGTAACTTATTAAATATGTTGTTTTGAGTTAGTGTAAAAACCTAATAATGCCTTGTGATCGTAATTCATTAGTTTCATCCTTAAAGTGAGCTTGTCATTGCTATATATCGAAGCGCTCATTTAGATTAAATTTGTCATATTAATAAATGGGTTAAAAATATTTGTCTTCATTGGATGTTGTAGTAATTAATTTTTTATCTCTAGTTCTAGGTAGTTAATATAAATTTATTCGATCAATTGAAGGGTTATTACCTATACGACATAAAAAGGAATTTTTATTTCTATTACTTTATTTCATTTTTATTTTCAGTTGATGCAGCAGGTTTTTTATTAAAAAGAAAGTGTTTGAATGAAATCTTCCTTGACTGAAAGTCGTTTGGAATTTATAGTGTTGGAAAAGTGGTAAAAAGTGGTGGTAAGTGGTTATTTTTAGAGTATTTTGGGGGTTTTTTGTTTCGTGGCATCAGTTCTATCAACTTAGATGATAAGGGTCGTCTTGCAATTCCAACACGTTATCGTGAGGAATTACAGGATTGCTGTGATCGTCAAATGGTTGTAACCGTTGCAGTAAACGAACAGTGCATTGGTGAGCACGGCTGTTTGTGGCTGTACCCACTTCCAGAATGGGAAAAATTAGAACTAACAATAAGTAAATTACCCACATTGAATAAAATGGCAGGAAAACTAAGGCGCTTTGTTATAGGCAATGCTTCGGAGTGTGAGATGGATGCTCAAGGTCGATTGTTATTGCCAGAAAAATTAAGAAAGTTTTCTCAGATGGATAAAAAAATTGTCCTAGTTGGGCAGTTAAATAAATTTGAGATATGGAATGATGATGCTTGGTTAGCTAAAGAGCAGCAATGGTTAGATGGTGGTGATAATGATGGCTTGGAAGAGTTAGGGTCATTGTCCTTTTAATAAAGGGGAATTGTTAATGGAACATTTGCCCGTTATGTATGCTGAAGCCTTGCAGCAGTTAGCGATTAAGAGCGATGGAGTTTATCTAGACTGTACTTTTGGCCGAGGAGGCCATAGTCAGGGTATATTGGACATATTGAGTTCAAGTGGTCGATTGTTAGCGTTTGATCGTGATGCAGATGCAATTAATGCACAGCGAGCTAAAGAGATGTTACTAGACAAGCGCTTTGCACTTAAACATAGTTGCTTTTCTCAGTTAGAAAATATAGTCATTAGCGAAGGCTTAGTAGGAAAAGTCGATGGTATTTTATTGGATTTAGGCGTTTCCTCGCCTCAACTTGATAACCCAGAAAGGGGCTTTAGTTTTTTACGAGATGGCCCTTTGGATATGAGAATGGATAGCAGCGCTGGGCTATCGGCCGAACAATGGTTATCAAGTGTAGATGAAAAAGATTTGGTTAAGGTATTGTTTGAATATGGTGAAGAGAAATTCGCAAGACGCATAGCTCGAGCAATATTAGAGCAGCGTGTGAAATCTCCGATTACAACGACTAAGCAGTTAGCTGATTTAATTGAAGACGTAGTGCCGATAAGGGAAAAGCACAAGCATCCTGCGACAAGGACATTTCAGGCCATCCGTATTGAAATCAATAAGGAACTAGATGAATTGTCTATGGTTCTAGGTCAGGCAATACGAGTTCTGGCTCCGGAAGGTAAGTTAGTGGTGATATCTTTCCACTCTCTGGAGGATCGAATAGTAAAGCGCTTCATTAGAGATGAATCAGGTGCAAAACATAATCCTGGAAAACTACCTATTAAAGAGATTGATATTCTTAAGGGTATCCTAAAGAAACCAGGTAAAGGCTTTAAAGCCAGTGATCATGAAATTAGCCAAAACCCAAGAGCTAGAAGTGCAGTTATGCGGGTTGCTGAGAGAATTTAATGGTAATACATAGACTTTTATGTGTGCTAGGAGCAGTACTGTTATTATCGGCTTTGTCGGTAATTTATAGTAAGTACTATACTCATTTGCTTTTTATTGATATTCAAAGCCAGGAAAAGCAGTTGGATCACTATGAAATTGAGTGGGGGCAATTGCAACTAGAGCTGTCTATGCTAACTGAGCAAAATAGGATTGAATTGATGGCTCGAGATCAATTAAGGTTGATCATGCCATTACGAGAAAAAATTATTTATATAAATCCTTAAATGTTAGATTTTCGAGTCAGGAATGTAAGAAAGGCTTTAGTAAGTGATTTTTCTGGGAGAAGAAATTTCCTTCTTATCTTTATAATGACTTGCATGCTGATATTAATGGGTCGCGCTATCGATCTTCAAGTTTTTAATAAGCAGTTTCTCAAGGAAGAAGGTGATAAAAGGCAAGTAGATGATGTCGCTGTTTCTGCATACAGAGGCATGATAAAAGATAGAAATGGAGAGCCCTTGGCAATTAGTACGCCCGTTGAGTCGGTGGGTATCAATCCTAGAGAGCTGAAATTTCTTAAAGATGAGCAGCTCATGCAAATGGAAAAATTGCTGAATTTGCCGACTGGCAAAATAAAAGAATTGGTAAAACAATATGCTCAAAGACGATTTATTTATATCGCTCGTAGAGTTAATCCACAGATTAGTGAGCAGGTAAAAGCCTTAAAACTTGATGGCGTTTATTTTGAAAGAGAGTTTAAACGCTTTTACCCAGCAGGTGCTGTTTCTGCACATTTAGTGGGTTTTACAGATTTTGAGGATGTTGGGCAAGAAGGCATAGAATTTAATTATGAAGCACAGCTAAAAGGTAGCGAGGGAAGTAAAAGGGTTATCAGGGATGGGCAGCGTCGAATTATTGAAGATATAGAAAGTATAAAAGAACCTATATCGGGAAAGAATATTGAGTTAAGTATTGATCAGCGTATTCAATACTTGGCATACAGAGAATTGCAATTGGCGGTAAGTCTTAATAAAGCAAAGTCTGGAACACTAATAGTATTGGATGCGAAAAATGGGGAAATTTTGGCTGCAGTTAACCAACCTTCCTTTAATCCGAATACTAAAAGTAGTTTAACTGAAGGGTCACACAGAAATAGAGCTTTAACTGATATTTTTGAACCCGGATCAACGGTTAAACCATTCGTTGTTGCTGCAGCTTTAGATGGTGGTTATGTCAGTCCCAGCAGCATGTTTATGACAAATGGAACCTATCAAATTGGTCGCAACACGGTTAAAGATGTACATAACTACGGCACATTGGATCTGACACATGTCATAAAAAAATCCAGTAACATTGGGGTTAGTATGATGTCATTAAAAATGCCACCTAAATATTTGTGGAATATTTACCATAAACTTGGTTTTGGTGTTTCTGCAGAATCAGGCTTTCCCGGTGAAGCCAGTGGCACCATGCGTGACTATAAAAAATGGACTGAGTTTGATCGGGCTATTATGTCATTCGGATACGGTTTAAGTAGTTCAGCTTTGCAACTTGCCAGATCTTATACGGCTTTAGCTGATGATGGTGTTTTACATTCAGTAAGTTTGTTAAAGCGCGAAGAAGATGATCATCCGGTCAGAGTGTTTTCAGCTAAAACTGCAAAAAGCGTCAGACAAATGATGGAAACTGTATTGATGAAAGATGGCACTGCATACGAGGCGAGAGTCGATGGTTATACGGCTGCAGGTAAAACAGGGACAGTAAAAAAAGCCAGTGCTGGTGGATATACTGAGAAAAATTATTTTGCAGTTTTTGCTGGAATGGCTCCGGCTACAGATCCAAGATTGATAATTGTTGTAATGATAGACGAGCCTTCTGCTGGCCAATATTACGGTGGATTAGTTTCAGCACCCGTTTTTTCTAAAGTAATGGCGGGAGCGTTAAGAATACTTGATGTTGCACCAGATCAAAAAGAAACGATGCCAATTTTATTAAGTAAGAAAACTCATTAGTTCTATATGACATTAAAAGAGCTTTTAAAAGATTGGGTTTCAAATATTGAAACAAGTGAGTTTGCCAATAATCCCATTGTCGGCCTAGCATTAAATAGTCGTGACATTAAAGAAGGTTATGTCTTTATAGCTTTAGCAGGATCTAAGCAGCATGGTATGGCTTATGTTGATCAGGCAATAAATAATGGAACATGTGCAATTATTTACGACCCTGCGGGTAATGGTTCTTCATTGGCCGAGCATATAACTCATATCCCTATGATTGCAGTAGATGAGCTGACAGAGAAGATAGGTTATATGGCTGCTCGTTTTTATAAGAATCCCTCGAAACAAATGAACGTTATTGGGATAACTGGAACCAATGGCAAAACTTCCTGTAGCCAATTTTTAAGCCAAATGTTAGATGATTGCGGCATCATAGGAACATTGGGCTGGGGAGAATTAAATAACCTACAGAAAACACACAATACCACGCCAGATGCGCTTGAAATACAAAGAATTCTGGCAGAGCTTTTAAACGCGCAGAAGAAAGTAGTGGCAATGGAGGTTTCATCACATGGATTGGACCAAGGGCGGATTAATGGCGTAGCATTTAAAGGTGCTATATACACTAATATAAGCCGAGATCATCTAGATTATCACGGCACGATGGAAGCTTATTTGCAAGCTAAGTTGTTGTTATTAAATACTCCTGGATTAGCTTTTGTAGTAGTCAATCTAGATGATGAATTTAGTAATCAAATTATCGCAGCCGTGCCAGAAAATGTTGAAATATGGGGTCATAGTGTTAAGGGAAAAAAACGCTTAGGTTGTAGCTGTACTAGTGCAGAAAACATATTGAATACAAATGAAGGCATCGAATTTGATCTGAATAGCCTAGGCAATAAACATAGGATAAAAATTCCCCTTTATGGTGATTTTAATGTGGAAAATGTAATGGCAGTTTTCACAACCATGTTAGCAATTGGGGTAGCTGAGTCTGAAGCTATAAAAAGATTAGCTAATATAAAGCCCATAACAGGTCGCATGGAGCGCTTGGGTGGTCAAGGTGATCCTTTGATCTTTGTTGATTATGCTCATACTCCAGATGCTTTAGACAAAGTTTTAGCGAGTGCCAAAAAGCATTGTACCCAAGCTTTATGGGTAGTGTTTGGTTGCGGAGGCGATAGGGATAAAGGTAAGCGTCCACAAATGGGGCGAATTGCTTCTGAAAGAGCTAATCATGCCATTATTACCGATGACAACCCTAGATTTGAAAACGCCTTAGATATTGTTAATCAAATATTAAAGGGCTGTGTAAGTGTTGGCGATTCGATTACTCATTGTAAAGTTGAGATCATTCAAAATAGAACACAAGCAATACAAAGCGTATTAGCTAGAGCATCAGCAAAAGATTGTATTGTTGTTGCCGGCAAGGGTCATGAACATTATCAGGAAGTTAATGGAGTTCGATTTGATTTCAGCGATAGCCTAGTTATTAATGATGAATTAAGAACGAGGAATGGATAGCATGAAAATGATGCTAAGTGACTGCGCTAAAGCTATGCAGGGCAATTTGATAGGCCAAGACAGTGCTATTGAATCTGTCAGCATTAATACTCGTACAATTAAGCCTGATCAACTTTATATTGCAATTAAAGGACATGTTTTTGATGGTCACCAGTTTGTAGAGCAAGCAACCAATGCTGGTGCTTGTGCTGTTGTTGTGGAAAAAGAAACTGAAACTAAGTTGCCACAAATCATAGTTAAAGATACTCGATTAGCATTAGCTGAATTAGCAGGAGAATGGCGAAATTCTATTAATGAAGATAGTAATCGAGCTCTTTCAGTGATTGGAGTGACCGGAAGTAACGGTAAAACAACTGTAAAGGAAATGCTCGCAGCTATATTAGCTATTAATGATCCCATTTTGTTTACCCAAGGAAATCTAAATAATGATATTGGTGTGCCTCTAACTTTATTGGAGTTAAATGAGCAGCATCGATATGCCGTTATAGAAATGGGCGCAAATCATGCTAGAGAAATTGCCTATACTAGTCACTATGCAAGGGCTGATGTAGTGATTATTACTAATGCTGGTGCTGCTCATCTCGCTGGTTTTGGAAGTCTTGATGGCGTTGCAAAAGCCAAAGGCGAAATTATAGAAACCTTGAAAAAGACAGGTACTGCAATTATCAATCATGATGATGAGTATTTTGCCTATTGGAAGTCAGTCGCAGCCAATAGAAGTACAGTGTCTTTTGGTTTAAATGCAGGAGCTGATGTAACAGCCAATGCAATCAAAGAAGATGTTAATAATAAAACTTTTATCACACAATTTGAATTAAACACGAATCAAGGTTCAGTTGGTATTACCTTGAAACTAGCTGGACGACATAATGTTATCAATGCTTTGGCGGCATCAGCGGCAAGCTTAGCCTTGGGACTTAATTTAGAGCAGATTAAGCAAGGTCTGGAAAGTATAGTTCCCGTAACTGGAAGATTACAGCCCTTAGTTAGTCGCACGGGAGCAATCATAATAAATGATACCTATAATGCAAATTCGTCTTCGTTGAAAGTTGCTCTTGATGTATTAGCAAATATCAACGGTAAATCATGGTTAGTTTTAGGTGCCTTTGGTGAACTAGGACCAAATAGTCCAAAAATGCATAAAGAACTAGGGGCGCTGATTAAATCTAGTGGTGTTGAAAGATTGATGGCAGTCGGCGCAGATTGCAAAAATACAGTAGAAGCTTTTGGTGAAGGAGCTACTTATTTTGAACAGCAACAAGATTTAATTACAGCATTAAAACAAGAATTAAAAGGTGATGAAACCATTTTAGTTAAAGGTTCAAGAGCACAGCACATGGAAACTGTAGTGGCTGCTTTAGTAGATGATTTCAGGAATTAAACGATGTTACTTTATTTTGCAGATTATTTAATGAGTTTTGATGGTGGATTTCGGGTATTCCATTATTTAACTTTTCGAGCCATTCTTGGCGCTTTAACGTCGCTACTGATATCTTTTATGATCGGGCCAACAATGATCAGAAAGCTAAGTAATAGGAAAATTGGACAAAGTATTCGTGAATTAGGACCGCAATCGCATTATGAGAAATCTGGCACACCTACAATGGGCGGCGCACTAATACTGGTTGCTATTGCTATTAGTACCTTACTATGGGCTGATTTATCTAATCGATATATATGGGTTATTTTGTTAGTAACAATGGGGTACGGTGTTATCGGTTTTATTGATGATTATCGAAAGGTTATTGAAAGAAATAGCGATGGTTTGTCAGCAAAAGCAAAATATTTAGCTCAATCAATTATTGGCTTAACAGCCGCGTTATTTTTATATAATTCAGCCCTATTGCCTGCAGAAACTCAATTCATTGTGCCGTTCTTTAAGGACATTATGCTGGATATGGGTTGGACTTATATCGTATTAACGTATTTTGTAATTGTTGGAACAAGCAATGCAGTTAATTTGACTGATGGGCTTGATGGTTTAGCGATTATGCCAACCGTAATGGTTGCCGCAGGTTTAGGTATATTTGCTTATTTATCAGGACATGTGGCTTTTTCAGAATATTTAGCCATTCCTTATTTACCCAATGCCGGAGAACTTATTGTATTTTGTGCCGCTTTAGTGGGTGCAGGGCTAGGTTTTTTATGGTTTAACACTTATCCCGCAATGGTATTCATGGGTGATGTTGGTGCCCTAGCCTTAGGTGCAGCTTTAGGTGTATTGGCAGTTTTAGTAAGGCAAGAAATTGTATTAATGATTATGGGAGGTGTTTTTGTTATGGAAACAGTTTCAGTCATTATTCAGGTTGCTTCGTATAAGTTAACCGGAAAACGGGTGTTTCGTATGGCGCCTATACACCATCATTTTGAATTGAAAGGCTGGCCAGAACCGCGTGTAATAGTAAGGTTTTGGATTATTACTGTAATTTTAGTGTTAATTGGATTAGCCACTTTAAAACTAAGGTAGTCATTATGTTCAATGGTTATCGCTCTCAAATTATGATTGCTATGAGTTAAAGAGATGAAAATGGATAGTGCGGCAATACTACATTCATTAAAAAAGAAATTAGCTATGGATCCAAGCAATGCCAAAATATTGGTAGTTGGCTTGGGCACTACTGGAATTTCTGTTGCACATTATTTACAAAAACTGGGATTTAGGTTTGCTATAACAGATAGTCGAGACAAGCCACCTTTACTAGATGAATTTTTGCAAAGTATGCCTGATACACCAGTATTTACCGGCGGCTTTGATGAAGCAGCTTTTAAAGTAGCGACTCATTTGGTAGTGAGCCCAGGTGTTGCCTTAACTGAAAAATCAATTGTTAAAGCAATTGCAAATGGTTCAAAAGTTATTAGCGATATTGATTTGTTAGCTTGCTCAGTTAATGAGCCAATCATAGCTATTACAGGCTCAAATGGTAAAAGTACAGTCACTACCATGTTAGGTGAAATGGCTGAGTGTAATGGTAAACAAGTTGGAGTCGGAGGTAATTTAGGTACCCCAGCTTTAGATTTATTAGGAAAGGATGCTGAATTATATGTGCTAGAGCTTTCAAGCTTTCAATTAGAAAGAACCACTTGCTTGAATGCGGTTGCTGCAACGGTACTAAATGTTTCAGCAGACCATTTAGACCGTCATGTCGATATGGTTGAATATGGTCAAAGCAAAAATCGTGTCTTTAATGGAAACGGCGTTATGGTCATTAACGTTGATGATCCTGTTGTAGATGCGATGACAGAAACAGCAAGGACAACCATAACGTTTTCAATTAAGGAAAAAGCTGATTTTTGCCTTGCTTATAAAGAAGGTGCTGAATACATGATGCACCTAAACCAACCTTTAATGCCAATATCAGAGCTTCCTTTGGAAGGTAGGCATAATGTCGCTAATGCGCTTGCTGCGATGGCGTTGGGAAAGGCGATTGGTTTAGATCAGCAAGCCATGTGTGTGGCACTTAAAAAGTTTAAAGGTTTAGATCATCGTATGCAGCGTGTTGCTCAAATAGCCGGAGTGACATGGGTCAATGATTCAAAAGCTACCAATATCGGTGCGTGTATTGCAGCATTACAAGGTTACGATAGTAAAGTTATTCTAATTGCTGGTGGCGATGCAAAAGGTGCTGACATGAATGAATTAGCGCCTATTATTAAGGATAAAGCCAAGCATGTTGTATTAATCGGTAAAGATGCTGGATTAATAAAACAATCATTAGATCAATCCATTCCAGTTTATAACGCAGAAAATATGCCTAAGGCTGTCAGTATTTGTGCAGAATTAGCAAAGTCTGGGGACTGTGTATTGTTGTCTCCCGCATGCGCTAGCCTAGATCAATATAAGAGTTATCAAGATAGAGGCAATCAGTTTTCTAAAGCCGTTTTGGGTTTGCTTAAGTGAATTTTTCAACAAAAGGCTCGAAACTAGGACGATTTCATTATGACCCAATATTGGTCTTAATCTGTTCGAGTTTATTGTTTATTGGCTACGTTATGGTTGCATCATCATCATTACATTTAGGAACGAAAGTGACTGAGAATAGCTTTCATTATCCAATAAGGCAATCAATACACATAGGACTTGGTCTTTTTTTAGGCTGTGGTATTGCTCTAACACCGATTAATACGTGGCAGAAATCGGGGCAGTGGCTGTTTATAGCGGGATTAGTATTGTTAGTAATAGTACTAATACCAGGGCTTGGCGTAAAAGTTAATGGCAGTACTCGATGGCTTTCCTTAGGAGGCATGCGGATTCAAGTCTCAGAGCTCGTTAAATATTTTGCAGTTATTTATATGGCCGGTTATGTGACTCGACATCAGAAATCGATACGAGAGTCTGCTCTTGGTTTAGTAAAGCCTTTGTTTTTATTTTCAGTGACTAGTTTGTTGCTATTAATGGAACCAGATTTTGGCTCCGCAGTTGTAATATTGATAATAGCAATGGGCATTATGTTTTTAGCGGGTGCAAGGTTATCACAATTTATTATGTTACTTACTTTTGTGGCAACTCTTGCAACTCTACTGGTTATTTTTGCACCCTATCGTTTGAAACGCGTAACCAGTTTTATGGATCCATGGGCCGATGCCAAGGACTCTGGTTATCAATTAGTCCATGCGCTAATATCATTTGGGCGTGGTGAATGGTTTGGAGTAGGCCTAGGTAGTGGAATAGAAAAACTCTATTATTTACCTGAGGCTCATACCGACTTTTTATTTTCAGTCATTGCTGAAGAGTTAGGTTTGTTGGGTGTACTTACCGTTATTAGTTTATTTTCTCTATTGGTTTGGCGTACCTTCAAGATTGCCATGGCCGCTGAAAAAGCTGGGGAGCAGTTTTCTGCTTATATTGCCTATGGTCTCGGCATTTGGTTTGGTTTTCAATCATTTGTGAATATGGGCGTGAATATGGGTATTTTGCCCACCAAAGGACTGACGTTGCCACTAATGAGTTATGGCGGTGGCAGTATGATGATAATGTGTTGTGCTGTTGCTTTATTGTTTCGTGTGCATAGTGAAGTCACTGAAATAAATGCTAATCTTCCCAAAGAAAAGTCGAAATGGATAAACGTATAGTCATCATGGCCGGCGGTACCGGTGGCCATGTTTTTCCAGCATTAGCGGTAGCGGAGTTCTTAAAAGAACAAGGCTGGCATGTTAGTTGGCTAGGTACGCATAAGGGAATAGAAAGTCGAGTAGTGCCAGAAAGTGGCATCGAAATCGACTGGCTATCGATTGCAGGTATTCGTGGCAAGGGTTTAGTCTCAAAAATAGTAGCTATAGCTATTTTGTTTAAAGCCTGTGTACAAGCCATTAGCATATTACGCAAGCGTAAACCAGATGTTGTGTTGGGTATGGGTGGGTATGTTGCAGCACCAGGTGGCTTAATGGCAAGACTATTAGGAATCCCCTTGGTTATTCACGAACAAAATAGAATTCCAGGGACAACAAATCGCTTACTCGCTAAGATTTCTAATCAAGTTTTACAAGCATTCCCAAATAGTTTTAAAACTAAAGTCGATGCAAAAAACACGGGCAATCCTCTGAGAAAATCTTTTATATTGGCTTCGGGAATAAAACGTAGACAGATAGAAAATGAACTAAGAATTTTGATTGTTGGTGGCAGTCAAGGTGCCCAAATATTAAACAATATTGTCCCTGAAGCCATTGCAAATTTTGTAGCAATAAAAGCTAAAGCAATAGCCGTAAAAATTATTCATCAGACTGGTGAAGTACAGTTATCACAGGTTAAAAATCGTTATGAGACCTTAGATATTGAAGCAAAAACCTCTGCTTTTATAGGAGATATGGTAGAGGCCTATCAATGGGCAGATTTAATAGTTTGTAGAGCTGGAGCGATGACAGTAAGTGAAGTGTCTGCAATGGGATTGCCAGCGATATTTATACCATTACCAACGGCTATTGATGATCATCAAACGGCTAATGCGCGTTATTTAACAGATAATGGTGCAGCCCTACTATTAAAACAGTGTGATTTAAATCCAGAAGTATTAACTGAGTACATTTTAGAAATACTTAATAAAGCTAGTTTAATGCAAGTTGCGACCCAACAATTAGCACGTTTAGATGCTACGGAACTTGTTGCAAGTTATTGCAACGCAGAGGCAGAAAGATGAAAACTCCAAATAGTGTCCATATTGCTTCAACACTTGGCAATATCAAACGCATACATTTTGTTGGTATTGGTGGTACCGGTATGAGTGGTATTGCAGAAGTATTAGCAAATTTAGGTTACACCATATCGGGTTCGGATATTAAAGAAAGTGCAGTTACAAAAAGACTAGCTGATTTAGGACTGACCATTAGAATTGGTCATCGCCGTGAAAATGTTACTAAGGTTGATGTGGTGGTGGTATCAACAGCAATCGATCGAAGTAACGAAGAAATTGACCAAGCTTATATAAATAGAATTCCCGTCATTCCAAGAGCCGAAATGTTGGCTGAATTGATGCGTTTTCGATTTGGAATAGCGGTAGCGGGTACCCATGGAAAAACCACAACAACCAGTTTAACTGCCAGCATAATGGCTGAGGGTGGTCTTGATCCAACATTTGTTATTGGTGGTCGTTTAAATAGTGCGGGTAGTAATGCAAAGTTAGGATTGGGGAATTATTTAGTTGCTGAGGCTGATGAGAGTGATGCTTCGTTTTTATATCTCCAGCCTATGATAGCGGTGGTCACCAATATAGATCAAGACCACATGGAGACCTATCACAATAGTTATCAACGATTAAAAGAGACTTTTCTAGAATTTTTACATCACCTACCCTTTTATGGTTTAGCCGTGATGTGTTTGGACGATGAGGGCATAAGAGAAATTTTACCTGAATTGTCTAAGCCAGTTATAACCTATGGTGTCCATGCAGATGCTGACATTAGGGCTGTCGACATTAAACAGATCGGCATGCATTCAATATTTACAGTCATTCGTTGGGGAGAGTTCCCCCCTTTGACTGTGACATTAAATATGCCTGGCTGGCATAACATGTTGAATTCACTTGCCGCTATTGCTGTTGCAACCAAACTTGGGGTTGCTGATGAAGCCATAATTAGAAGTTTAGAGTCATTTAAAGGCGTAGGTCGGCGATTTCAAATTCAAGGAGATCTTGATATTGATGATGGCAAACTGACTTTAGTTGATGATTATGGCCATCATCCTCGTGAGATAGCGGCTACTTTAGAAGCAATGCGACAAGCTTGGCCGACACGACGTTCAGTTATTATATTTCAACCACATAGATATACACGTACCCGCGATTTATTCGAAGACTTCGTATCCGTTTTATCAACAGTAGATGTGTTAATTTTATTGGATGTTTATTCAGCCGGAGAAACAGTGATAACTGGAGCTGATGGACGAGCATTGAGTCGTGCTATTCGTATGCGTGGCCAAGTTGATCCTGTATTTGTCGATGATTGGAAGGAATTGCCTAAAATATTAGCAGGCTTAGTAAAACCTGATGATGTGATCATGACTATGGGTGCAGGGAATGTTGGGCATATAGCAACTCAGTTACCAGAATTGTTGGCAGATGAAATTGCATTAAGAGTTAGTTCAACCTCGAATAAATAAGCATGAAAGGTAAATTGTTACTTAATGAAAAGTTGATTAAATACACGAGTTGGCGTGTAGGTGGTTGTGCAGAAAGGCTATATATCCCTTTTGATAAACAAGATTTATGTGAGTTTATTGCAGCATTGCCACATGAAGAGCCTGTATTTTGGATGGGATTAGGCAGTAATTTATTGGTTAGGGATGGCGGCATAGCTGGCACAGTTATTAATACCAAAGGTCGCCTTAAGGAAATGAGGCTGTTAGAAGATCGTAACGTCTATGTAGAAGCGGGCGTGCCATGTGCTCATGTAGCCCGCTATTGTGCAGAACAAGGATTAATTGGGGCGGAATTTTTAGCTGGCATACCAGGAACTATGGGGGGCGCATTAAAAATGAATGCCGGAGCCTTTGGCGGAGAGACTTGGGGTATCGTTAAGCAAGTAGAAATGATCAATGCTTCTGGACTCGTTAGTAGTCGATATCCAGTTGATTTTAATGTTAGTTATCGTTCTGTACAAAGCGAGAATCAAGAATGGTTTTTAAGTTGCCAGTTACAATTACAATCAGGTGATACAGCAACAAGTCAGAAAAAAATAAAATCATTGTTAGAACACAGAGCCAATACTCAGCCTACTAATCAACCAAGCTGCGGGTCTGTTTTTAAAAATCCTGAAGGTGATTACGCGGCAAGACTTATCGAGAAGGCAGGTTTGAAAGGCTATGCAATAGGTGGTGCTAGCGTTTCAGAGAAACATGCCAATTTTATAGTGAATACTGATAATGCCAGCGCCGCAGATATAGAAGATTTAATTTATTTGGTACAAAAACAAGTGAAGGAACAGCTAGGTGTTGAATTACAAACAGAAGTTTGTATGGTAGGTAAGCGAATGAAGGAAATTCAAATGAGTGACGCCCAACAAAATCCTGAAAAATTCGGTCGAGTTGCTGTTCTGATGGGGGGCATGGCGGCAGAGAGACCTGTTTCATTAAGAAGTGGAAAGGCTGTTTATGAGGCTTTACTACGTAAGGGCGTCGATGCGATAGCCATTGATGTTACCGGAAGTGCAATTGATGCATTAGCTGAAATAAAAGTAGATAGAGTCTTCAATATAATGCACGGCCGAGGCGGTGAAGATGGTGTCCTACAAGGTGTTCTACAAGTGATGGGAATCCCTTACACCGGTAGCGGTGTTATGGCTTCTGCCTTATCGATGGATAAGCTACGCACCAAATTATGTTGGCAGGGTTCTGGATTGGTGACACCACAGTGGTTTCTATTGCAGAGCGAGAGTGATTTGGATGCCTGCATAGAAAAATTAGGCTTTCCTGTCATAGTCAAGCCTGCTCAAGAAGGCTCTAGTATAGGAATGAGTAAAGCTAATTCGCGTGATGAGCTACAGAAGGCCTTACAGACTGCACTGGCTTATCAGTGTGATGTCTATGCCGAAAGTTGGGTTACAGGGAAGGAATATACCGTTGCGCTATTAAATGGAGAAGCTCTTCCTGTTATACGTGTAGAAACGCCGAACGTTTTTTATGATTATGAAGCAAAATATAATGCAACAACAACCCAGTATCATTGCCCCTCAGGTTTGAATGACGAGCAAGAATCCTTTTTGAGAACCTTGGCTACTAAATCTAGCAAAGTCTTGGGCGTTAAAGGATGGGCAAGAGTTGATGTGTTTTTTGATGAAGACGGACAGTATCAATTGATTGAAATTAACACTGTGCCGGGTATGACTGATCATAGCTTAGTACCCATGGCAGCAAAACAGGCAGGCATTGATTTTGATGATTTAGTCTGGCGTGTATTGGAGACTAGTTTAGGGTAATGAACAATATTGGCATTAAAGCCTGGTTGACTGGATTATTCATGATAAGTCTAGTTGGAATAATAGGTTATGAATTTACAAAGGAACGCTTAAAGTCTCTGTCGATTAAAAGCGCTTCATTCCCTATTAAGTATGTTCGGACTGAAGGTGAGTTTCAATATCTGAGTAAAGATGATGTGAAAGGTATTTTACAGCCCTTAGTCATGGCCAGTTTTTTTGATGCTGATATGCAAGCAATACATGCAGCCGTTTCAACGTTACCTTGGGTCGATGCTGTGACGGTTAAGCGAGTATGGCCTGATGCAATTGATATAAAAGTACATGAGAAGCAACCTTTCGCTCGCTGGGGTAAAGAGGCTTTAATTACCGAATCGGGCGTTATTTTTACGCCAAAAACAAATAGTCCGATTCAGAATTTGATTATTATGACTGGACCAGAATTAGAACAGGTCAAAGTATTAGAGATAATGAAAGGTATTAAAACTGCGCTCGATGATCAATCAATGGAGTTAGCGGAATTTCATGTGAGCGATCGATGGGCTTGGAAAATAAAGTTAGTCTCTGGAATGGAAATATTGTTGGGGCAAGATGAACAATTAAAAAAATTAAAACGTTTTTTAAAGACATTGGCAGTCTTAAGCCAAGGGCAAATAGATGCAATTGCAGTTGTTGACTTAAGGTATCCCAATGGATATGCAGTGTCTTGGAGACCAGGAACCATTGAAATTGATTGGAAAGCTTATGCAAATCCCGATAATGAACAACAAGCGCGCGATAAAGCGTTACTGAGTAGATAAAAATGGCAAAGAAAATAGAGCGTAATTTAATAGTCGGATTGGATATCGGTACGTCAAAAGTTGCGGCTATTGTCGGTGAACTAAGTAGTGACGGCAGCATAGAAATAATAGGTATAGGTTCTACTCCATCAAGGGGATTAAAGAAGGGGGTCGTTGTTAATCTCGAATCGACTGTCCAATCTATACAAAAAGCGATAGAAGAAGCTGAGTTAATGGCAGGCTGCCAAATTAAATCAGTTTTTGCTGGCATTGCTGGAAGTCATATTCGAAGTCTAAATTCACATGGCATAGTCGCTATTAGGGATAAGGAAGTGACTCGATATGATATCGATAGAGTCATTGATTCTGCACAGGCCGTTGCGATACCCGCTGACCAAAAGATATTACATATCCTGCCTCAGGAATTTGTTATAGATCTGCAAGACGGAATTAAAGAACCTATTGGTATGTCGGGTATACGTCTTGAAGCTAAGGTTCATATGGTCACTGGGAGTGTTAGTGCCTCTCAGAATATCATCAAGTGTATACGTCGCTGTGGACTTGAGGTTGAAGATATCGTCTTAGAGCAATTGGCTTCATGTAACTCGGTCCTGACGGAAGATGAAAAAGAATTAGGGGTTTGCTTAATCGATATAGGTGGCGGTACTACCGATATCGCTATTTTTGTAGAGGGCGCCATTAAGCATACCGCAGTTATCCCTATAGCAGGTGATCAAGTGACTAATGACATTGCGGTTGCTTTAAGGACCCCAACCATTAATGCAGAAGAAATCAAACGTAAATATGCCTGTGCATTGACACAATTGGCTAGTGTAGACGGAAGCATAGAAGTGCCTAGTATTGGCGACAGGGCACCGCGCAATATATCTATGCAAAATTTAGCTGAAATTATTGAGCCACGCTATGAAGAACTAATGTTATTGGTTCAATCTGAACTTAGACGCAGTGGTAATGAAGAATTAATTGCCGCAGGTATTGTATTGACTGGTGGCAGCTCAAAAGTTATGGGCTTAATAGAATTGGCTGAAGAAATTTTTCATATGCCAGTCCGAATGGGCGGGCCACAAAATGTTACAGGTTTAATTGAAGTGGTAAAAAATCCCATACATTCAACAGGAGTGGGCTTGTTAATGTATGGAAGAGAACATCAGAGTTTAGGTAGAAGCAACGATTCTGAAGGATTGGGTTGGTTTTCTAAGATGACAAATTGGTTTCAGGGTAATTTTTAATAGTATTTATTGTTGAGTTAAGGGGTGGTGTCGTGAAATATGAATTAGTAGATAGTTATAGTGAGTCAGCCGTCATTAAAGTAATCGGTGTAGGCGGTGGTGGTGGCAATGCAGTTAATCATATGGCAGGCTGTAATCTTGAGGGTGTAGAATTTATTTGTGCTAACACAGACGCTCAAGCATTAAGGAAATTGTCAGTTGATACGATAATTCAGTTAGGTGTGGATTTAACTAAAGGTTTGGGTGCGGGTACTGATCCAGAAATTGGACGTCATGCGGCTGAAGAAAATAAAGACCGTATTAAAGAAGTATTGCAAGGTGCAGATATGATTTTCCTGACTGCTGGAATGGGTGGTGGCACAGGAACAGGTGCAATTCCTGTGATAGCTCAGATTGCAAAAGAAATGGGCATTTTGACGGTAGCTGTAGTGACCAAGCCTTTTCTATTTGAAGGTAAAAAGAAACAAATCGCTGCAGAACAGGGTATTTTGGAATTAGAAAAATATGTAGATTCTTTGATAACAATTCCTAATCAAAAATTATTACCAGTGTTAGGTAGTAATGTATCGTTAATCAATGCCTTTAAAGCAGCTAATGATGTGTTGCTTGATGCCGTGCAAGGTATTACTGAGTTAATTATTCATCCAGGTATGATTAACGTCGATTTTGCGGATGTTAGAACAGTGATGTCAGGTATGGGCGCAGCCATTATGGGTGTAGGTACAGCATCAGGTGAGCACCGCGCACGTGAAGCGGCTGAAAAAGCGATTGCTTGTCCATTGCTTGAAGATATCAATTTACAAGGTGCAAGAGGCATACTTGTTAATATCTGTGCTGCAGATATGGGCGTAGCCGAGTTTAATGAAGTCGGTGATATCGTGCATGAGTTTGCTTCAGAAGATGCCGTTATTAAAATTGGTATGGCTATTGATGCTAGCCTAGGTGATGAAATTAAAGTGACTGTAGTTGCGACTGGAATGGGATTACCCCCAGTACAGCATAAAGCTCCTGTTAAACTTATGCCGAAGTCTATGGCCAATCAAACAAATTACGAAGAGCTAGAAAAACCAGCGGGTGTACGTCAAGGTGCTAAAACCGAAGGTAGAGAAACTCGTTTCGGTGCCCAAGCTAAAAAAGATATGGACTTAGATTATCTAGATATTCCTGCCTTTTTAAGAAGACAGGCGGATTAATAGGGCTGCAAAATTGTTGCGTGATAAGAAGTCATTCTTGTTACGCAACAAGTGTTTTTTAGATTATAGGATTCATTTCAAAAATTAAATAGGCGTAATAAAAGATGAGTCGATTGCTTTCAATTTTATCGTCTTATAAGTTCTCGCTAGCTTAATCGACCCTACACCACTGGTTATGATAACCCCCTTCCTCCCTACCCTTGTCAAGGGGAGACTGGGGCACTGTCAGGGCAATCGCGCACGACCCACCACCAGAGATAAAATGAATTAAGCACTTACGATTAGTCGAAGTGCTTTTTTATGCCTGTATATTTCGGTGATAGCTACAGGACAGAATGTTAATTTTTGTCTTTAAATCAATTGATTAAAAGTGCTTGGATTCGCGATATTTATTAGCATATCTAAATATGCTCTCCAGCACTATCTTGATTTAAATAAGTTAGTATTTGTTGTTTATCATTAAAGTTTCCATAAGCCAGCATTAGTTTGATGTAAGCGCTTTCTATGGACATATTCCAAATCATTTCTGCCCCTAAATCTAATAAGGCCCGAGTGCTTTGATAAGCATCGCTTGATTGCATCGCTGGTGCTAGATAAACAGGGATGTTTTTGTCATTACAGCGCTTTATAAAGCTAAGTAATGAATGGTTTTCGCCCCACTGCGTTGACGTACATGCTGTACCTGAATGATATAAATCATGTAACACAGCATCAACAAGTTCAAGATTAAAAAAGCTGTAATCTAGACCAGGATAAGGTTTGATCATTAAAATCCGCGAACAAAAACGTGCACTGATAGCGGGTGACGTTAAAGTATTGATCTCTTCATCGGTGGGTGTAGAGACTGGCAGATTTGAAAAACAATTATTTTCAAATTCTATGAAGTAATTGCCTTGTACGCTGTAAAAATCACCGGTTAATTGTGGAGAACACGTTAATCGTGATGCTTTATGAACTAGGGTTTTTTGCTGTTGTTGATTTCGATAAGGTACAAAAACACCTGATTGAATCTTTTGCAAGATAAACTCAACAGCGCAACCAAAGTTAGCAAGTCCATTTGCCCTAGAATCATCTAAGGGATAATCACTAGAAACCAACAGCATCGGCACGTTAAGACTATTAAAGTAAAAGTTTAACACCGCTGCCGTATAGGCCAAGGTGTCAGTACCATGAGTTATGATGACACCATCAAATTGCTCAATGTGCTCTGCTTCTAAGGCGGCAATTAAAATTTTCCAGGCAGGAGGGGCAAGATTCTCACTTAAAATCTGCAAGGGCTGGCGCGTAGTAAAATGAATATCTTGATGATTCGGTGTCTGTTGTTGAAATAGTTGCAATAGTTTAAAGGGTGTTCCACCCGAAATATCAATGGTTCCTGCTGCGGCAGTAGAACCAATAGTTCCTCCGGTAAATAGAACTAGAATATTTTTCATAGTATCATGCTGCATGTTATAGGATTCACTTAAAACAGATAAGCGGAAAGCTTAATGGTTAGCTTAGTATTTTGCAAAAACTATACTTAGTTTTAGCTATATTAATAAAAAACATGGCTATCAACTTAAGAAGGTACAGTAAAAGGTTAAGCCTTGCCCCGTCTTAATTTGATAGCCAAGAATATCAAAGCACATTTATTAAAATCATGAAAATATCACTTATTGTTGCAATGGCTACTAATCGGGCTATTGGACTGAATAATAAAATGCCTTGGCATTTATCGGCGGATTTAAAAAAATTTAAAGAAATCACCATGGGTGCGCCCATTTTAATGGGCAGAAAAACTCATGAATCAATAGGTCGGATCTTGCCTGGCCGCAGCAATATTATTATGAGTCGTAATCTCGATTATCAGCAAGACGGTTGTTTAGTTGTTAATAATATAACCGTGGCTTTAGAAAAAGCCAGTGTAACGGCAGAAGAATTGTTTGTTATTGGCGGTTATGATCTTTATAAATCAACTTTACCATTGGCCGATACACTATATTTAACCTTGATTAATAAAGCCTTTGAAGGTGATACTTTCTTCCCTGAGTTTAATAGCAATGAGTGGCTGGAAGTGCAGCGCTTAGATATTAATGATGATGCTGATGTTGACTTTAGTTACAGTTTTTTGAAATTAGAAAAGATAAAACTAAGCAATAACTTACCCGATAGCGCTGAAAACAGTTAAAATGCACAGTTATAGCGGTGACTCACTTATTAGTGTTGATTTAAAAATCCTAGCATTTAATGTTAAGGCATGGAGTATTTAATTAAAGCTAATGTACCGCATTCAATATCGCTAACTTAAGAAACTTCTTTAAAAGCAACTGCTTGGTAGCCACATGCAAACAAAATATAATACTGATGACCTTAGAATTTGTGCGACTAAGGAAGTTATTCCACCTGTTCAGGTACATGATGAAATACCGATCAATGACATAGCCGCTCAAACAACCCTTCAAGCCAGAGCAGAGATACATGACATCTTAAGCGGCAAAGATGACAGAGTCTTAGTTGTTGTGGGGCCGTGTTCAATTCATGATCCTAAAGCGGCATTGGAATATGCAAAGCTTTTGAAAGTGCTTAAAGATGAACTCAAGGATGAGTTATTAATAGTTATGCGTGTATATTTTGAAAAGCCACGCACAACCGTGGGCTGGAAGGGCTTAATTAATGATCCTGATCTCAATTCTAGCTTTAACATCAATAAAGGTTTACGTGCAGCTAGGAAAATATTGGTAGATGTTGCAACCCTCGGCGTTCCAGCGGCTACTGAATATTTAGATTTAATTTCTCCGCAATATATATCTGATCTAGTGGCTTGGGGTGCAATAGGTGCAAGAACCACTGAAAGCCAAGGTCATCGTGAATTAGCTTCGGGGGTTTCATGCCCTATCGGCTTTAAGAACTCAACGGACGGCACTATAAAGATTGCTATCGATGCGATTAGAGCAGCGATGAGTCCTCATCATTTCTTATCATTGACTAAAGCGGGACATTCTGCCATTTTTTCAACCACGGGTAATGATGATGTACATATCATTTTAAGAGGCGGCAATGGTCGTCCTAATTATGATGCTGTCAGTGTTGAGCAAGTAGCAGAAGGTCTAAAAAAAGCTCAACTAAGACCTAACATCATGATTGATTTTAGTCATGATAACAGCCTAAAACAATGCCAACGTCAATTGATAGTCGGTGATGATGTCGCAGGGCAAATCGCTACTGGTGATCATAGAATCATGGGCGTGATGATAGAAAGTCATCTTAAAGCCGGTAACCAATCAGTTATTGAAGGCCAAGAATTAGTTTATGGACAAAGTATTACTGATGGTTGTTTGTCATGGGAGGATACTGCTCCTTTGTTGAGAACGCTGGCTCAGGCCGTGCAAAAACGCAGAACTATCGATAGCAATCGGAGCTTAAACGTATGATTATTTATGTTAATGGCGAAGAGCATCACTATGCAGATAATACCAGTGTCGCTGATGTGATTGCGAATTTGGGTTTGACCACTAAGAAAATAGCTGTTGAATTGAATAAAGAAATTTTACCTTTCCAGTATTACGCTAATCAGATGTTGCAGACTGATGATCGCCTAGAAATTGTTCATGCCATAGGTGGTGGTCAAGACGATACTTTCGTACTAGCCGGTGTCACGTATCATTCGCGCTTATTGGTGGGTACTGGTAAATATAAGGATATGGAAGAAACGCGTTTGGCGATTGAGGCGAGTGGCGCTCAAATTGTAACCGTTGCCATTAGACGTACCAATATTGGCCAGCATCAAGGCGAACCTAATTTGCTCGATGTTATTTCTCCTGATAAATATACTATTTTGCCTAATACAGCGGGTTGTTACACCGCTGAAGACGCTGTGCGTACTTGTCGTTTAGGACGAGAATTACTCGGTGGTCATAAATTGGTCAAACTGGAAGTATTGGCCGATCAAAAAACACTATTTCCAGATGTTGCCCAAACGTATATCGCGGCTGAAATGTTAGTTAAAGAAGGCTTTGATGTCATGGTTTACACCAATGATGATCCTATTGCTGCAAAACGTTTAGAAGATATAGGTTGTGTGGCAGTCATGCCTTTAGCAGCACCTATCGGTTCAGGTTTGGGGATCCGTAATCCGTATAATATTCTGACTATCGTTGAAAATGCTTCTGTGCCTATTTTAGTCGATGCTGGTGTAGGAACAGCGTCAGATGCGGCAATAGCGATGGAATTAGGTTGTGCCGGCGTGTTAATGAATACTGCCATAGCTGAAGCTAAAAATCCTATACTCATGGCAACAGCTATGCGTAAAGGCATTGAGGCAGGAAGATCGGCATTTTTAGCAGGACGTATGCCTAGAAAGCGCTTTGCTTCAGCGTCATCGCCTATTGATGGTTTGTTTTTCTGATCATGACGGATTTAGTTGAAACGCTGCCCCAAAGAATTCGTAGTTTCATTCGTAGGCAAGGTCGTCTGACTCCTGGTCAGCAGTTGGCCTTGGATCAGCATTGGCAGCTATATGGTTTAGAGCCAAATTTAGATTATGATTTTAGCCAAGTTTTTGGACGTCAAGCACCTTTAATACTAGAAATCGGTTTTGGTAATGGTGATAGCTTAGCCAAAATGGCCGCAGCTAATCCAGATCAGGATTATATTGGTATTGAAGTTCACAAGCCCGGAGTAGGTCATCTACTGATGTTGTTAAATGAGCAAGGCTTAACGAATGTTAGAGTTTATTGCCACGATGCTATTGACGTGTTGGAACAAAAATTACCTGATCATAGTCTAGCGGGTCTACATCTATTTTTCCCTGATCCTTGGCATAAAAAGAAACATCATAAACGTCGCATTGTAAGGCCTAGTTTTGTTAAGTTATTAAATAACAAATTGCATAAAGATGGCTACTTTCATGCGGCAACAGATTGGCAAAACTATGCAGAAGCTATGTTGGAAGTACTGTCAGCCAGTAATAATTTTAAAAATACTAGCCCCACTCAAGATTATTGTGAGCGTCCAGAATATCGTCCTCTTACTAAGTTTGAACAGCGTGGTTTGCGCTTAGGTCATGGTGTCTGGGATTTGATTTTTCGTAAAGTTTAGTTTACCCCCAAGACAAGAACAGTCGTCTCTTAGGCTATCAGCTTAACAAGGGACAAAGCCTATACGTAGGTCGGGTTGCACTAGCCGTAACCCGACACACCACAGCGCAGCAAGCGGGGTTGCAAACCTCGTCCCGCCTAGAAGAACATCAAACTGCCGAAAAGAACATCAAACCGCAGAAAAGAATATCAAACCACTGAAAAGAACATCAAACCGCCGGAAAGAATATCAAACCACTGAAAAGAACATCAAACCGCCGAAAAGAACATCAAATCGCCGGAAAGAACATCAAATCGCTGAAAAGAACATCAAACCGCCGGAAAGAACATCAAACCACTGAAAAGAACATCAAATCGCCGGAAAGAACATCAAACCACTGAAAAGAACATCAAATCGCTGAGAAGAACATCAAACCGCTGAAAAGAACATCAAATC
>CAIZMK010000003.1 GCA_903934035.1 uncultured Methylococcaceae bacterium | reverse complement strand
CCTTGCCTTACGTTGATACGGTAGAAAAGCTTGAAGCCTTGTTGCCGTGGAATTTTAAAAATAGCCATTTTGATGAGTAGGGGAAGTACGCGGTTTATTGAGCGCTTACTATAGAGTAGCTTGAAGGCTTTTAGAATAGCATCTCATCATCTTTAAACTGGACAATGAATATTTTTAAGGTATGTTCTAAATTGGCTAGTAATTTAAAGCTTATAGGTAGATCGGGTTAGCGATAGCATAACCCGCAAATGAACTACGAAATATCGGGTTACGCACCGCTAACCCGACCTACGTAACCGAATTGAAGCTGTAGGCCGGAATGACACTTTTGAGCGGAAACGCTGCGCCCGAATAGCCTTTTTCCGTCCTAGGGCTTTTATTAGGCATTTATAATCAATTTTAAATAATCCCTTAATTATAGAGGAGTACATCATGGGACCTTATTCTCAACATACCACACAAGGTATAGGCTCAGCTTTTGATTTACTTTATGAGCATCCAATCTTAATGGTCGTCTTTGTAGCTAGCGCTATCGCTGCCAGTATTTATTTTTGGCGAAAAAACAAAACTCAATAATATAGCCGCTATAACTTTAACCATCACTTAAAGTTATAGCTTCTTTATATCTAGCTTTGGTAATTTGGGTTTCTTGGGAATGATCAATAATAGGGGCAGGATATAAGCCAGGTTTGTGCTGTTTATGCCATTCATGAAGAACTTTCGGTGTATAAGCTTTAAGTTCAGGTATCCATCGATAAATATACTGGCAGTCAGCATCAAACTTTTGTTGCTGTAACCACGGATTAAATATCCTAAAGTAAGGCTGTGCATCACAACCTGTTGAGGCTGCCCACTGCCAATTACCGTTGTTTACACAGGGATCATAATCGACTAAATGCTGAGCAAAGTAACGCTCGCCCCATCGCCAACTCACATGCAAATCTTTTACTAAAAAAGAAGCGACGATCATTCGCACTCGGTTATGCATAAAACCCGTGGCATTCAGTTCACGCATCCCCGCATCAACAATAGGAAAGCCGGTTCGCCCCTCTGCCCAAGCTTGAAAATATTCCAGATTATTATCCCAATGCACATTAGCGAATTTTTCTAAAAAGGCTTTACCAAAGACCTGTGGAAAATGATAAGCAATATGGGTAAAGAAATCGCGCCAATACAACTGCCTTAATAAAGGATGCTCACTACCCAAGGTCTCGGTTATCGCATAATAAACTTCTCGCACCGAACAAGTACCAAACTTTAGATGAGCAGATAGTTTGCTGGTAGCATCCAGCACGGGAAAATCTCGAGTATTAAGGTAATCAGACTGATCAACCAATTGATCAAGAATTAAGAGCGCTTGTGATCGACCACCATTAATAGCTACTAAGGTATTTTTCGTGAATGATAAAGCCACTTGCTCAAGACTTACTTCAGAAGCCACAGACGTAAAACTTTGCGAACTTAAGGCTTGCGGCAGAAGGACAGGAAACTGCCTGGCATTATTATAAAAAGCCGTAAAGACTTTATAAGGCGTTTGATCAGCTTTAACCGCCTGTTCAGGCTCAGTGATCAAGGCATCAGCCAATATGTATAGTGGCAAACCTAGTCTTTGACAAGTCTCTGCCAACGCTATATCGCGCCGCCGACTAAAAGGCGTGTAATCACGATTGATAAATACCGCTTGTATGGACTGCTGCTCTAAAATACTGGCTATCACCTGATCAGGCAAACCTCTATACAGCGTTAGCTTGCCACCGACATCTTGCAATTGCTGATCAAGATCAGCAATTGACTGCAACATAAAGTGCAACCCAGGTTGGCTTTGATAGGAATGAGCGTCTATTTGCCTAGGATCAAAAATAAAACAGGGCAAAACTTGCTTAGATAGCCGCAGGGCTTCATTTAGCCCAGTATTATCCTGCAAGCGCAAATCACGTCGAAAAATAAATAGGGATTTATTGTAGATAGGCATTAACAACCAGTAATTGCAGGGGCGTATTGCATACGCCCTTATAAAATAAGCCCTATAAAATGGGACTTTCAATGTT
>CAIZMK010000002.1 GCA_903934035.1 uncultured Methylococcaceae bacterium | reverse complement strand
TTCCTAAGCTGACCGGTAGAAATATGTATCCGGTATGCACTCCCCTTAGGTCCTAGATTGAATTGAGTACTCGGAGCGATACTGCCAGTATAGATACCATCAAAATCGCCAGATACCCATACTGATTCATCTAGATTGACACCCTTAGAACTTAGATCTGGTTGATACCATTTCGTTTGCCCAAGATGTACCCATTCGTTATTTGATTTTCCACAAGCAGGACAAATGTCAGGAAAGGAAATCAGAGATTGCTGATTTGAACACTCGAGGCAGACATAAGCAGCATCGACATCAGGATTTTCAGTATCTATGTAAGCCAAATTTGATTTGCATTTTTTGCACTTAAAATTTGATATCAAAACATCTTCTGAGCATAACTTACATCTTAGTCTATACTTTCCAATATGATTAAATGACTCCTCAACAGCTTCCTCTGCATTATTATTGTCACGGCTGGAATAGGCTCTAGCTTGGTCATACTCTAGACGAGAGGCTGGGTCTGAAAGGATTGAATAAGCCTCATTAATTTCTTTCATCCGTTCTTCTGCAAGGGTCGGATTGTCCTGGAACTTATCGGGGTGATATGTTTGAGCGAGCGCTCGATATGCAGCCTTAATGACAACAATTTCTGCATCTTCTAGAACGCCTAAAATTCTGTAGTAATCTGCATTGACATTCATAAAGAATCTGTCTTATTAAAAATAATTACATGGTTATTTTTCTGAAAATTAATTCTTTTAATAACGCTTGATGATCTGTCAAATGAAAATTACTTCAATGCACACTTTCAAGCTTAAACCATAAAAAAATCATTTCTTAACAGAGCTCTAACATCTTACTTTGCACTCTGGTTGGGACATAATTTAAGGATACCTAATCGTTAAATTATATTGATAAGAATCTTATTTTAATTAAAAAGAGTAATAATTAATCCAAGTAGTGCTACAAAATAAATTATTTGTACTGTTGTTTTAACCACTGAAGCTACTCTAGGTTTCTTTTCTATCCAACCTTCACCAAAAATTAAATTTAGAATTGAACCCAAAAGTGAGTTTCTCATAATCCATAAGGTAATTTTATTCATAATTATCCTTAAAAAAATGAATATCCAGAGCTCATCTGGCCGTCAATTTCTTGCGTCTAAAATTAATTAGAAACCAACCACCACCCTGAGGGTTTTAGCATTCTCATCTAATAAATGAACATCAACCTGTTTCCCATGAAAAACATCTTTACTCATACTTTTGGATATTTGTTTACAGATCTTAATGTATTCGTTGTCTTGCTCCAAACCTTTCTTAACAACAAACTTGAACGCATAAGCACCATCAACCTTGTCTAAAATAACCTCCATTTTTCTTTCATTGGAAAAGAAGCCTTCTTTATTTAAGTAGGCCATGAGGTTGCTAGCATCTGTTTTTGTTACTGAGTCGGTGTAATAAACAGTACCATTTTTAGAGTCGACTTGCGCAGCAAAAGCTGAAGAAGTTGAAAATACAAAACAAAACAAAATAATCATTAACAACTTATTAAAGCTCATTATTACCCCTTATTTTACTTTATTGAAATTATTATCAAACCTATGATCATTTGAATACATCAATAACAAACTGTCAATAGCGCTTATTATTTTTCTAAAATAAATCACTCTGGATTTGATGTTATAAGAATAACCACTTAGCAGTGATTAAATTTCTGAATATACTTTGAAAATTTTTGGTGACTAATGGGATTAGAACCCACAGCAACTGAAATTACAATTTAGTTTTAATTTAACGCCAAACAGCTCTCGTAGCGCCCACCAACTTTTTCTGCAAACCAAGCAGTCGTTAGTTTTCTTGTAATTTTAGGGCTATGCAATTTTATAGATGGAACAGCGGCATATTGAACATTGATATGCTTTAATTTAGCTAGCTGATAAATGCTTTTATAAAGGACCGTTTCCTCGAAATCTTTTGATTTCTCTAAATTTAGATCTCGACTAATGTCTTCTTTTGTCATTTGAAGTTGAACCTGTAATTTCCATAATGATTTTTCTAAATCACTCTCAGCCGGTTTACCGTCTTTATATGAAAGCAGGTCGCCATCCAGATCTAATCGTTGATGTGCAATCTTTGAAACGATCACTTGAAAAGCAGCATTTCGGCTGGCGTAGCGGCCCGAATTAAAGTCAGCGAAAC
>CAIZMK010000001.1 GCA_903934035.1 uncultured Methylococcaceae bacterium | reverse complement strand
TAGGGGCGTATTGCATACGCCCAACATTGAAAGTCCAATGTTATAGAGCTTATTTTATAAGGGCGTATGCAATACGCCCCTACGATCTTCACCACAATGTTATCGTTCGCGCGTGGGAATGCTAACAATTATTTGTGTAGATACTTATGCCCAACAGGAATCATTAATTGTGTAGATACCTATAACCCTGAGATACATAAAACCATTTACTTAAGGCTCAGAAAACCCACCTTTAACATCCGAGATGATTTTTTCTAATCGTAATGTTAGAATCAACCAAAATGTGACCAAGAGAGCCAATGGATGTCAACAAATTCTAAAAAAAAACCTAATTCCACGCCTGCCCTAGAATTTAAAAGTAGTAATTTTTCCGTACCCGTCCTTGCCTTATCGGGTGACGACCTAATTACTATAGAGCAACAACTCATAGAGAAAGCAAGCTTAGCTCCTGATTTTTTTAAAAACCTACCTGTCGTTATTGACTTACAAGCATCCAACAAACTTAATTGTGTTATTGATATAGCGGAACTAACCGCTGTTATTAAAAAAGCGGGCTTATTACCTATAGGTATTCGCGGCGGAAACGCACAACAAAATAAACAGGCTTTGGAACTACTCATCCCCGTCTACTCTGTTAATAGCGCAGCAATTACCGACGAACCCCAGAAGCAACAAGCACCTGTCCCAACACCCGAAATAGAAACCCGCGACACCTCAACTATGCTGATAACTCAGCCTATCCGCTCAGGACAACGAATATACGCAACCGGTGACTTAATCATTATGTCTCAAGTAAGTTCTGGCGCAGAAATCATGGCTGAAGGCAATATCCATGTTTACAACACCCTAAGAGGCCGAGCTTCAGCAGGAATCCAAGGCAACAAAGATGCCCGCATCTTTTGTTTTGATTTACAAGCCGAACTCATCTCTGTTGCAGGGAATTATAAAGTCAGCGAAGATATAGATGCATCCATACGTAACAAACCCGTTCAAATCTATTTACAAAACCAAGCATTAATCATTCAAGACCTTTTACAACACCACTAACTAGAGGAACCATTGTGGCAAGAATCATAGTAGTAACATCAGGCAAAGGCGGCGTTGGCAAAACAACAACAAGTGCCGCCATTGCCATGGGGCTTGCAAAAAAAGGCCATAAAACAGCCGTTATAGATTTTGATGTAGGCTTACGCAATCTCGACCTCATTATGGGCTGTGAACGCCGCGTAGTTTATGACTTTGTCAATGTCATTAACGGCGAAGCTACACTCAACCAAGCCTTAATTCGCGATAAGAACTGCAATCAACTTTATATTTTGCCTGCATCACAAACTCGAGACAAAGACGCACTGAGCCAAGAAGGTGTAGGGAAAATTTTGGACGAGCTAAAAAAAGAATTTAAATATATAGTCTGTGATTCTCCAGCAGGTATTGAAAAAGGCGCTCATCTAGCTATGTATTATGCTGACGATGCCTTTATAGTCACCAATCCTGAAGTGTCTTCAGTACGAGACTCCGATAGAATGCTCGGCATTTTATCTAGCAAATCACGTAGAGCAGAACTAAACGAAGAACCCATTAAAGAGTATTTACTACTTTCACGCTACTCACCAGACCGCGTAAAACTAGGTGAAATGCTTAGCGTTGAAGACGTACAAGACATTTTATCCCTGCATTTATTGGGTGTAATTCCAGAATCTAAATCGGTACTCAACGCATCAAACTCAGGCATGCCGGTTATTCTCGACGAAAAAAGCGATGCTGGCCAAGCCTATGCTGATATTGTTGATCGCTATTTAGGTGAAGATAGGCCACATCGCTTTATCGATGAAGATAAAGGCTTCTTTAGGAAACTATTCGGGGGTAAATAATGAGCTTACTGGACTATTTTAAAATATCTAAGGAAAGCACTGCATCATTAGCAAAAGAACGCCTACAAATTCTTGTTGCTCATGAACGCTCTTCACGTAATCAACCTTCTTATCTCCCCCAGATGCAAAAAGAATTATTGGAAGTGATACGAAAGTATATTAATGTAGGTCAAGACGCAATTTCTGTTAGCTTTGAGCAAGATGAAGATCAAGAAACACTAGAATTAAACATAGTACTACCTGATCTTCAGCCTAAAAACACATAACTATTTAGTTTATTTTCATAAAGGTGACTTAACATGTTAAATACAATCGGTGATGCTGCGGGTAAAATTTGGCACTATTTAGATCAAAACGGATCGTCTAGCGTAACAAAAATTACAACTGAAACTGAAATAAGTAAAAATGATATGCAACGTGCTATCGGCTGGTTGCTTAAAGAAGATAAATTAAACATCGAAGTAAAAGGCCGTATAGAAACATTATCTTTAAAATAATGACCTACTTAGCCATCAATTAAATCACAGAAAAGTCAGTAAGCTCTAATCTCCTGCTAACCCAGGAATTAGAACTTACTGGTATGCTAATCATAAGCACATGCTAGTGCCTATTCAGACCATCAAACTTAATAGCACTCATCGTTTCATAAATCATCGTATGAAATGATGTTGATATTCGGCACCCAAATTGAAAAAGTTCCCGCAACTATCTTTTAGAGCTGAAACTAAGGTTGTAAATGTAGTAAACACCTCGACATTTAAAACTAACGCACTTTTCACATCACTACCTTAATTAAAACCACACTCAATCCCTCACTGCCCACAGCTAAGGATTCGAATAACTGTAGGGGCGACAAATTCGCCTTGTATCATTGATAGTTAGGTTAATGGCAGTACCCCTTACATTACGATCGGTCTCTAGATTTCAATCGCTTTCAGAATGTGAAAAAGATGCGATGCAACTTCAATTCAGCATTTTCCTGGTAGAAATAATGCATTTTTACTGGTGTAGATACCTACTCTCCTTGACAAGAGGAAGACTGGAAGTATGTTATAAAAACTGGATTGAAATGATTGACTAAATCAGGTAGAACTTACTGAAACAATTAACAACTACTAAATTGCCCTGCAGAAAACCATTCGTGCATCGCGATAGGAATCCTCTTATACTAGTCCATAAAAATGGCCCAAATCTTAGAGGCTTACCTAAACTCCTGAATAACTTAGTGCGGAGCATCACTCATGCAAGCTCAAAACGGATTTTTCATTAACTTCATACGCCTAGCAGGTCCTTTTTGGAACTCTGAAAATAAAAGCCTAATCCGCAACCAAACACTCGCTCTTTTTTTCCTCACCGCATTACAAATTGGTATTGCTGTTGTCATTACCGAATGGAGCGCTGACCTTTTTAATGCCTTAGAACAGCACTCAATGCAAGGACTGTTTAAGCAAATAGGTCTACTAATACTTATTTTTGCTGCCAGCATGGCCATAACCTATCTACATTTAATTGTTAAACGGCACTTACAAATTAGCTGGCGCGAATGGTTAACAGAGCAAGTGATCGGCCGATGGATGCACAAAGGCCGTCATTATCAAGTGCTACATATACATACAATAGAGCACGATAATCCCGATGGCCGTATCGCCGAAGACATTCGCATTTCAACAGAAGTCGCTATAGAATATAGCCACTCTATATTTTATAGCGCTCTGTTGTTCATAAGTTTTTCACAAATACTCTGGGCGCATTCAGGCGTCATCAACATTGATTTAGGTCTTTTTACTATCCCCTTTCACGGCTATTTAGTCTGGATAGCTATTATTTATTCAGTCAGCGCCTCTATGTTCGGCTGGTGGGCAGGAAAGCCCTTAACAACAACAACCAATGTCATGCAATCCGCTGAAGCCAATTTTCGCTTTGGTCTTGTAAAGGCAAGAGAAAACTCACAGGCCATTGCTCTGATTCATGGCGAACTAAATGAGCAAAGACGCTTCCATCATCTTTTTTCTTCCATTACTGAAATTTATAATCGCCAAAGTCATGCCTTTGCCAACATTTTGCTATTTAACTCAGGCTACTCTGTGTTATCGATGGCATTTCCTATCTTAGCCGCTGCGCCACGATTTATTTTAGGTAGCATTACCTTAGGCGCTTTAATGCAATCGGCACAAGCCTTTCAACAACTATCGACCGCCATATCATGGCCAGTCAACAATATGGCTGGCATTGCGCAATGGCGAGCATCGGTAGAACGTGTATTAGCTTTAGTTAAAGCACTCGATGACTTAGAACAAGAAATTACCCGTCCTGATCCACAACGCATATTATTAGAAAAACCTGATCAGTCTATACTGCGCTTAAAAAATCTATGTCTATCCAAACTCGATGGCGAAGTTATTTTGTGCAATGTTAATGCCGAAATTAATCTAGGTGATCGGGTGCTGATTACTGGCGACACCTTTACATGTGCCAGACTATTTAAAGCCATTGCCGGACTTTGGCCATGGGGATCAGGCTGCATCGAATTGCCTGATAGCGAACCCATGTTCTTCATGCCACCTCGACCTTATTTACCGGATGGTACGCTACATGCCACTATTTGCTATCCAGCGCCCTGCGAAACTTTCAGCTTGGAATCAATTCAAGAAACGTTAAGAATAACAGGATTAACTGAATTAATAGATCAACTAGAAATCTCTGATAATTGGGAAAGCACGCTCACCACCGAACAACAGCAACGTTTAGGCCTAGTGCGCCTATTTCTGTATAAGCCAAAATGGGTGCTCTTACAAGAAGCGTTCGATTCATTAATCATCGAGGATGAAGTTGCGATGTTTGAATTAATTTGCCAGATGCTGCCAAATGCTGCCATATTAACCATCAGCCATCATGCCCAAGTTGCTGCTTTTCATCACAAAACTATAGCCTTATAAAGCCCAATCTTTATGACACTTCAAACACATCAGCCAGTTACTAAATTAAGAGGCGTTAACCTTGGTGGCTGGCTAGTATTAGAAAAATGGATGACACCGAGCTTATTTGCCGGTCTTAACGCCGAAGATGAAACTTCATACTGCGTAGAACTGGGTGCAAAAGCCATTCCCGCATTGCATGAACATTGGCAAAGTTTTATTACTCGCGAAGACTTTGCTTGGCTAGCAGGCATCGGCATTAATGCTGTGCGAATTCCAATTGGTCATTGGCTTTTTGGCCCTGATTACCCCTACCACCCTAGCTACGGTAATTCTTTACATCCTTATGTTGAAGGTGGCCTTGCTATACTTGATCAAGCGTTTGATTGGGCTGAAGACCTTGGCTTAGCGATAGTCCTCGATTTACATGCCGCCCCTGGTTGCCAAAATGGTTTCGACAACGGCGGCATATTGAATATCTGTGAATGGCATACTAAGCCAGAATATATCGAACACTCGCTCAAGGTACTTGAACGCTTATCTGAACGCTACAATAATCGCCCTGCCCTACATGCCATCGAAGTTTTAAACGAACCTCATAGCACACTCGATACCGCACTATTAAAGCAATACACCACAGACGCTTATTTACGCATTCGAAAATATTGTCCAGCAGAGCAGGTCGCCGTGGTTTTTCATGATGGCTTTCGTTCCTTTAGAGAATACAGTAACTTCCTTTGCGAACCTGCCTATTCGAATATTATCCTAGACATACATCGCTACCAGTGCTTTGGTCGTGCCGAACAAGATGCTAATATTTACGATCATATACGCGATGCCGTTATCGATTGGCAACATGAAGCTAACGATATCATTACCGAATTAAGCCATGCTGCTTATGTAGGCGAATGGAGTTTAGGCATGGATTATCGTAGTGAATTAGCTTGGTCTAAAGGCCCATTTAATTATCCAAGCAAAGTCATGGATAATTTCCAGACTAACCTTGCCTTTCGTGGTTACGCCGCCGCCCAACTACTCACTTTTGAAAAATATCTAGGTTGGTTCTTTTGGAGTTATAAAACCGAAACCATGCCCGGCTGGAGTTTTAAAGACTGCATAGCGAACGGCTGGTTACCTGACAATTTTAATTGCTAGGTGTCGCGAAGGTTATGTTTTAGAGTTCCCACGCAATAACGATAACATTGTGGTGAAGAT